>DASQHH010000886.1:0-4193 GCA_035632195.1 Vicinamibacterales bacterium | reverse complement strand
AGACGCTCGTCGCGACACTTCCCGCATACCTGAACGCGCTGGCTGGAAAAGGCGTCCATGTCGTCACGGTCAACGACTACCTCGCCCGCCGCGATTCGGAGTGGATGGGCAAGATTTACCGCTTCCTCGGCATGACCGTCGGCGTCATCCAGCATGAGCTCAACGACGCCGAGCGCCAGGCCGCCTACGCCGCGGACATCACCTACGGCACCAACAACGAGTTCGGCTTCGACTACCTGCGCGACAACATGAAGTTCGAGCTCGCGCACTACGTCCAGCGCGGGCATCATTTTGCGATCGTCGACGAAGTCGACTCCATCCTCATCGACGAAGCGCGGACGCCGCTGATCATTTCAGGCCCCGCGGAAGAGTCGACGGACCTGTACTACCAGGTCGACCGCATCATCCCGTCGCTGAAGAAGGGCGCCGTCGTCCGCGGCGACACCAAGGCCGAAGAGCGCGAAGCGCTCGAAGCGACCGGCGACTACATCGTCGACGAGAAACACAAGACGGTGACGCTGACCGAGAGCGGCATGGCGAAGTCCGAGGCGATGGTCAAGAGCTTTCCGCAATACAAGGAGAGCACGGGGGGCCTCTACGATCCGGACAACATGCAGGTCCTGCATCACATCAACCAGGCCCTGCGCGCGCACGTCATCTTCCACCGCGACGTCGACTACATGGTCAAGGACGGCGAGGTCGTCATCGTCGACGAGTTCACCGGCCGGCTGATGCCGGGGCGCCGCTGGAGCGACGGCCTGCACCAGGCCGTGGAGGCGAAGGAGAAGGTCAAGATCGAGCGCGAGAACCAGACGCTCGCGACCGTCACCTTCCAGAACTACTTCCGCAAGTACAACAAGCTGTCCGGCATGACCGGCACCGCAGACACCGAAGCCGAGGAATTCGCGAAGATCTACAAGCTCGACGTCGTCGTCATTCCGCCGAACCGCAAGCTGCTCCGCATCGAGAATCCCGACCTCGTCTACCGCACGGAAAAAGAGAAGTGGGACGCGATCGTCACGGAGATCGTCGACGAGCACAAGAAGGGGCGCCCGGTGCTGGTCGGCACGGTGTCGATCGAGAAGTCGGAGCGCCTCTCAACCATGCTCGATCGCCGTGGACTGAAACGCGGAACGACGACCGGCGGCGGGTCTGACAAGCACGTCGTGCTCAACGCGAAGTACCACGCGCAGGAAGCGGAGTTCGTCGCGCAGGCGGGCCGCGAGGGATCGGTGACGATCGCCACCAACATGGCGGGTCGTGGGACTGATATCTTGCTTGGCGGCAACCCCGAGTTCATGGCGCGACAGCAGGCACTGGCAGAGAACATCGCCGAACGCCTGTCGAAAGGTGAAGAGCGGTTCGTCGAGGACGAGCAGAACGTCTATTTCTATCACATCGACGCCTTCTATCGCGTGCCGAAGGCTGCCTACGAACGGATCTACCAGCACTTCAAGGAGATCTGCGACACCGAGCACGACACTGTCGTGAACGTCGGCGGCCTCCACATCCTCGGCACCGAGCGCCACGAGGCGCGGCGCATCGACAACCAGCTGCGCGGCCGCGCCGGGCGCCAGGGCGACCCCGGCTCCTCGCGGTTCTATCTGTCGCTCGAAGACGACCTGATGCGCATTTTCGGGTCGGATCGCATCTCCGGCCTGATGCAGCGTCTGGGGATGGAAGAGGGCGTGCCGATCGAGCACAAGATGGTCACCAAGGCCATCGAGCGCGCGCAGAAGCAGGTGGAAGCGCAGAACTTCGCCACCCGCAAGCACCTGCTCGAGTACGACGACGTGATGAACAAGCAGCGCGAGAACATCTACGCGCTGCGCCGGCAGATTCTCGACGGCCAGCTCACGCTCGAGGACGAGGACGGCGAGAAGGTCCAGTTCAACACGCACGACTATCTCCTGGAGCTGGGAGAGGACCTGCTCGATTCGCTCGTCGAGACTTACGCGCCCCGTCAGTCCGACGTCGAGGAATGGGATCTCGATGCCCTCAAGCGCGAAGCGCATCGCGTTTTCGGGTTCGACACCGCGCCGCTCAACTTCAGCAGCCTGTCGGCGGACGAGATCCATGATCTGATCTGGGGCAGCGCGAAGGCATCGTACGCGGAGAAGGAACAGATTGTCGGCCGCGACATCCTGCAGCGCGTCGAGCGCGACATCATGCTGCAGATCGTCGACACGCAGTGGAAGGACCATCTCTACTCGCTCGACCATCTGAAGGAGGGCATCGGACTTCGTGGCTACGGGCAGCGCGATCCGCTTGTCGAGTACAAGAAGGAAAGCTTCGATCTGTTCCAGGGCATGAAGGATCGGATCGACGAGGAGATCGTCCGGTATCTCTGGTGGCTGCGGCCGGTCGTGACGCAGGACGGCGCACCGCCTCCGCCGGTCCGCCAACGCCCCCGCGCGCCGCTGACGCTGAGCGGCGGCTCCGAGAACGCGACACCGTCGGCGTTTGGCGCGCCGCGCCCGCAGCAGGGGTCGGGGAATCTGCGCAAAGCGTCTGACAATCAGCCTCCGCGCGTCGGCGGCGACGACGTCATCAAGACCGTCCGCCGGGATCAGCCGAAAGTCGGCCGGAACGATCCGTGTCCGTGCGGCAGCGGCAAGAAGTATAAGAAGTGCCACGGCCAGCAGGATGCGGCATAATCATCTATGGAACTGAAAACCGGGCTCCCGACCCTCCTCTCCACCGAAACCGGCCTTGCAACCGCTCTGACATTCGACGACGTCCTGCTCGTGCCGCGGCACACCGACTTCGTGCCGACGCAAGCCGACGTGTCGACGCGGCTGACGCGGAACATCAGGCTCGCGGTGCCGCTCGTGAGCGCGGCGATGGACACGGTGACCGAGTCGGGCCTCGCAATCGCGATGGCGCAGCAGGGCGGAATCGGCATCGTCCACAAGAACCTGTCGATCGACGAGCAGGCAACGGAAGTGGACCGTGTGAAGCGCTCCGAGAGCGGGATGATCGTGAATCCGATCACGCTCTCCCCCACGAACCGGATTTTTGAGGCGCTGGAGCTGATGAAGAAATTCCGCATCTCCGGCGTGCCGATCACCGAAGACGGCAGCAAGGAAGGACGCCTTGTCGGCATCCTGACGAACCGCGACCTGCGCTTCGAGAACAAGCTGGATCGGCCGATTTCCGAGGTCATGACCCGCGAGCCGCTCTTCACGGTGCCGGTCGGCACGACGCTTGACGCCGCGCGCGAGAAGCTCCACGAGCACAAAGTCGAAAAGCTGCTCGTTGTCGACCGCGAATACCGGCTCAAGGGCCTCATCACCGTCAAGGACATCCAGAAGGCGGTGAAGTATCCGTCGGCGTCGAAGGACTCGCTCGGCCGGCTCCGGTGCGGCGCCGCCGTCGGCATCGCCCGCGATACGGTGGACCGCGCGGACGCGCTCGTCGCGGCCAATGTGGACGTCCTCGTGGTCGCCACCGCGCACGGCCATTCGGAGAACGTGCTGAACATGGTCCGGACGCTCCGCCGCCGCTTCAAGGACGTCGACATCGTCGCCGGCAACGTCGCGACCGCGGAAGGCACGGAGGCGCTGATGCAGATCGGCGTCGACGCGGTGAAGGTCGGCATCGGGGCCGGCTCGATCTGCACGACCCGCATCATCGCCGGCATCGGCGTTCCGATGATCAGCGCGATCATGGAGTGCTCGCGCGCGGCCGCCTCAAGGGACGTCCCGGTGATCGCCGACGGCGGCATCCGGTTTTCCGGAGACATCACGAAGGCGATCGCGGTCGGCGCGAGCTGCGTGATGATGGGCAATCTGTTCGCCGGCACCGACGAGAGCCCGGGCGAAATCGTCCTCTACCAGGGCCGCAGCTTCAAGGAATACCGCGGCATGGGATCGATTGGCGCGATGCGACGCGGGAGCCGCGACCGCTACTTCCAGGACGAGTTCGATCTCGAAGCGCCGGGCGGTAGCGACAAGCTGGTGCCGGAAGGAATTGAAGGACGCGTGGCCCACAAAGGCAGCGTCGCGGCCATGGTGCATCAGCTCGTCGGCGGCCTGCGCGCCGGCATGGGTTACTGCGGCTGCCGTACGATTCCGATGCTGCAGCGCGAGGCGAAGATGATTCGCATCACGCCGGCCGGCGTGCGTGAGAGCCACGTCCACGACGTAGCGATTACGAAAGAAGCCCCGAATTACCGGTCTGAGTAGGGGGGG
>DASQHH010000885.1:0-2986 GCA_035632195.1 Vicinamibacterales bacterium | reverse complement strand
GGTTTACCGTTGACGTGCACCTGTCCACGATTCTCGCAGCAGTGCCGATCATGGCGGCGTTCGTCTGGCGCGAGCTCGCTGAGGGACGCTGGAAGCGCGGCGCAGAGATCGCGCGGGCGTTCGTCGAAATCGTCGCGCTGTTCGAGATCCCGTACGTCCTGGATCAGATGTTTCGTCCCTCGGTCGAAATCCGTCCGGTGCTGCTGACCGGCTATATCGGCAGCCTCCATCCTCTGACGGGCATCTGGCTCGCTCTGCATCAGGTGACCGGTTTCTTCGGTGTGCCTGTCAACACGATCACGCTTACCCTGGCCGCCGTTCTGCTGAGCGCAGCGGTACTCGCGGCCAGGCACGACGCCCTGCTGCTGTCGGTGACGCTCGGTCCAATCGCCGCCATGGCGGCGATGCTTTCGGTGTGGCAGGGCCGGTTCTTCGACTACTGGTTGCTGACGCTCGTTCCGCCTGCAGTCCTTGTGGCGGCCGTTGCCATCCAATCGATTCCGGTGTCGAGGGCGCGCGAAATCGCGGCGGCTGCGTTCCTGGTCGCCGTGCTCGCGGTCATTCCGAATCGCGTCGCAGCCTCTCGGGGCATCGAGCGGATGCCGGGCTATGGCGCGCTCGTCCGCGGCTCGCAGCAGATCCGCCGGCGGACCGCGTCCATCGCGCGCATCGACGTCGCGTTCGACATCGGCCGTTCGAACTCGGAATACATTTACGAGCGCGTCCTCGGCGGGGTCGTCAATCCGGCTGCGCCGTATATCGCGGAGATTGGCGCGACGGGCGATGTGACCTACAGCACCAATCCGAACGCGCCGGGCGCCCCGCCCCGGGATCGATAGAATGTCCCGTCGCGCATGACACGAATCCGGATCGCCGTCGTACTCGGCACGCGCCCCGAAGCCATCAAGCTCGCGCCGGTCATCCGCGGGCTCGGCCAGAGTCGCGAGCTCGAACCCTTTGTCGTTTCCACCGGACAGCATCGCGAGATGCTCCGGCAGGCTCTCGACGCATTCGCGCTGAAGCCGGATGTCGATCTCGACGTCATGGCCGAGGACCAGGGACTGTCGCCGCTCGCCGCGTCGGTGCTGAACGGCCTGGACGTCGTCTGGCGGCGGACCAATCCGGCCGTCGTCGTCGTGCAGGGCGACACGACGTCGACGTTCGTCGGAGCCTTGTCCGCATACTACGCGGGCATTCCGGTGGCGCACGTCGAGGCCGGACTGCGCACGGGCGACTTGCGAGCGCCGTTTCCCGAAGAAGCGCACCGCCGGATGGCCGACGCGATCGCCGAGTGGTGCTTCGCGCCGACCGAAGAGTCGCGCCGCAACCTGCTCCGCGAAGGGATCGACGATCGGCGCATCCACGTCACCGGCAACACGGGCATCGACGCGCTGTGCTGGATGAAGAACGACCTGCAGCGGCAGCCGGCCGACGACGATCCCGACGGCGAGATGGTCCTGGTCACGGCTCATCGACGGGAGAGTTTCGGCCGCGCGCTGCGTCGTATCTGCGACGCCATCGAAGGCATCGCTGCGCGGCGTCCGAGCGCATCGGTGCTCTTTCCGGTGCATCTCAACCCGCAGGTCCGCGGCGTCGTCCACGAGCGGCTGGCCACCGTGCCGAACGTGCAGCTGACGGAACCGCTGGCGTACCGGCCGTTCGTCTCGGCGCTGCTTCGCGCGTCGCTCGTGATCACGGACTCGGGCGGCGTCCAGGAAGAGGCGGTTGCCCTGGGCCGGCCGGTCATCGTCGTTCGCGACGTCACCGATCGGCCCGAGGGCGTGCACGCGGGCGCGGCCGATCTCGCCGGCACCGATACTGCGGCGATCGTCGACGCGGCGTTGAAGCGGCTGGATGCGCCGGCCGACGGGCGACCGAGCGGCGCGTACGGCGACGGACGGGCCGCCGAACGCATCGTCACCATCCTCGCCGACAGCCTCCGGGCGCGATGATCTTCGTCGTCCTCCCTTCCTATAACGAGGAACACGGCCTCGCTCGCCTCCTGCCGGCCATCGACGCGTCGCTCCCCCATCCCCACCGCGTCATCGTCGTCGATGACGGAAGCATCGACCGGACGGCGGAGATCGCGCGCGCACACGGACCCGAGGTGAAGTTGATCGCCCACTCCGTGAATCAGGGCCTCGGGCCCACGCTGCGCGACGGGCTGAAGGCCGCGCTCGCATCCGCGGCCGATGACGATGTGGTGATGACGCTGGACGCGGACAACTCGCACGATCCGTCGCTCATGCCGCACATGCTGGCTCGCATCGCAGCGGGCTGCGATGTCGTGGTGGCGTCGCGATTCAGGCCCGGCGCGGAGACGCGCGGCGTCCCGCCGTTCCGCCGGCTCACGAGCTGGGGCGCTTCGATGCTGCTGCGGACGACGCTGTCGATCCCGGGGATCCGCGACTTTACGTGCGGATTCCGTGCGTACCGCGCGTCGGCGTTAAGGGAGGCGTTGAGGCGGGATGCGGGGCGGTTCGAAGAGGTCACCGGGTTCGAGTGCATGCTGTACCTGTTGCTTCAGCTCCGCAGCATGAGGCCGGCGTTGAAGTTCTGCGAAGTGCCGATGATCCTGCGCTACGACCGTAAGCGCAGCGTCAGCCGCATGCGGGTGTGGAGGACGATTCGCAGCACGCTGGCGACCATCATTCGGGAGATCTAACCCGCCGGCCCGGGACGGCAGCCGGACACCCAGAGCGACCCGCTGATCCTGCACAGAAACGGAAGGCGCTCGGCGACCGCCTGCGCCCCGCGAACGATTGGAATGAACGACTCCGGTGTGGAGGGATACAGGAAATCGCGGTGGTCGAGCGCCTGGACTCGGAAGCCGGCGTTCTCGAGCTCGCGCCTCAACTCGTCGGGCCGAAATGCCATCTCGCCAGGACTGCTGCCCCACCGCCGCCGGCGCTCCGGGTTGTCCGAGTACGCAAAGTAGCGGTGGATCGGATTGAGCAGATTCGGCTCGGAGAACGCGAACACTCCC
>DASQHH010000884.1:0-4534 GCA_035632195.1 Vicinamibacterales bacterium | reverse complement strand
GCCCGCAGCGTGGCGACGAACGCCTCGAGCTCGCCGCTGGTCTTGACCCGCAGCTCGTAGACGCGTCCGCGCGGCTGCTTCAGGGCCTCGATCGGACCCGCCGTCGCAATCGCGCCTTTGTCCATCACGACGACGGAGTCGCAGGTGAACTCGACGTCCGGCAGCAGATGCGACGAGAGGATGAGATTGACGCCTTTGTTGTGGCCCAGGTCGCGCACGAGCTCGAGCATCTCGTCCCGGCCCTTCGGGTCCATCCCGTTGGTCGGCTCGTCGAGAAACAGCAGATCCGGATCGTGTACCAGCGCCTGCGCAAGCTTGATGCGCTGCTTCATGCCGGTCGAGTACGTCTCGACGTTGCGGTACCGCGCCTCGCCGAGGCCCACGTAAAAGAGGACTTCGTGCGCGCGCTGCATCGCATCGACGCGCGGCAGGCCCGCGAGCTCGCCGCAGTAGGCCACGAAAGACACCGCGTTCATCCCGGGAATGTGCGCGTCGCTTTCAGGCATGTAGCCCACGCGCGCGCGGATGTCGAGCGGCGCCCCGGCGACGTCGAGCCCGAGCACGCGCATCCTGCCCTTGTCGGGCGTGACGAACCCGAGCAGCGCCTTCAGCATCGTGCTCTTGCCGGCGCCGTTGGGCCCGAGCAGACCGATCGCGCCGCCGCCGAACGTCGTGGTCACGTCGCGCAGCGCCGTCTGCCGTCCGTAAACGACCGTGACGCCGTCGAGCGCCACGACGGGCGCGCGGTCCGTGTTGTCAGTCATTCAGGAGGTTGGAGCAGCCTCTGGAGTAATACAGACGCATCTGGCGGTCAGAGTGTTCCGCGAAGCCCCAGAGCGTCCGCCTGCTCGCGCATGAAACCGATGACGTTCGTGATGTGCTCCTCGAGCGGCAGCCCGAGCAGCTCCGCACCCGCCGTCAGGTCCTCGCGCTTCACGCCGCGCGCGAACGCCTTGTCCTTCATCCGCTTCTTGACGGAGCTGGCCTCCAGGTCGAGGACGCTCTTGCTCGGCCGCACGAGCGAGGCGGCCGTGACGAAGCCGCTCATCTCGTCGCACGCGAACAGCGTCTTCTCGAGCAGGCTGTCGCGCGACACGCCCGTGATCTCCTGCGCGTGGGACAGGATCGCGCGGATCACCCAGTCGGGATAACCCTTCGCGCGCAGGATCTCGGCGCCCTTGTTGGGATGGTCGCCGAGCGTCGGCCAGCGCTCGTAGTCGAAATCGTGCAGCAGGCCGACGATGCCCCACTCGGTTTCGTTCTCGCCGAACTTGCGGGCGTAGCCGCGCACGGCCGCCTCGACGGCCATCGAATGCTTCAGCAGACTCTCGCTCTTCGTGTACTCGGTCAGGAGGGCCCAGGCGTCGTCGCGATTCATGATAAGTTTCAGCATCTTAATGCAGACCGCGACTTCGCTCGACACCGAATTCCACCGCGGCCTCGGCCTTTACGACTCGACGATGGTCGTCGTCGGGTCGATGATCGGCTCGGGCGTCTTCATCGTCTCGGCCGACATGTCGCGCAACATCGGCAGCCCCGGCTGGCTGCTGGTCGCGTGGATCGTCACCGGGCTGCTCACGGTGGTCGGCGCGCTGTCGTACGGAGAACTGGCGGCGATGATGCCGCGCGCCGGCGGCCAGTACGTCTACCTGCGCGAGGCGTTCTCGCCGCTCTGGGGATTCCTGTACGGGTGGACGCTCTTCCTCGTCATCCAGACCGGCACGATCGCCGCCGTGTCCGTCGGCTTCGCCCGCTACTTCGGTGCGCTGCTGCCGTGGATCAGCGACGACCATTACCTGATTCCGCCGATGCACCTGTCGACCGGCTACGCGCTGTCGCTGTCCACGACGCAGGCCGTCGGCATTGTGCTCATCGCGCTGCTGACGTGGACCAACACGCGCGGCCTCGAATACGGCAAGATCATCCAGAACGTCTTCACGACCGCCAAGACCGGCGCTCTCGCGGGCCTGATCGTGGTCGGCGTGCTGCTCGGATGGAACCACGCAGCGGTCGCGGACAACTTCGGCAATCTCTGGGCCGCTCGCGGCGTCGTCGAGATCGTGCCCGGGCTGACGGCGATGACGACGTTCGGGCTGTTCGTCGCGCTGTGCGTGACGCAGACCGGATCGCTGTTCTCGGCCGACGCCTGGAACAACATCACCTTCACCGCCGGTGAGGTGAAGGATCCGCGCCGGAACATCCCGCTGTCGCTGGCGCTCGGCACCTTTGTCGTGATCGCCCTGTACCTGCTCGCGAACGTCGCCTACCTGGTGACGCTGCCGTTCGATCAGATCCAGCACGCGCCGGCCGATCGCGTCGCCACAACGACGCTCAACGTCATCTTCCCCGGGCTCGGCGCGACGATCATGGCGATCGGCATCATGATCTCGACGTTCGGGTGCTGCAACGGCCTCATCCTCGCGGGCGCTCGCGCGTACTACGCGATGGCGCGCGACGGCCTGTTCTTTCGATCTGCGGGTCAATTGAACGCTGCGAAGGTGCCGGGCTGGGGCCTGGCGCTCGAGGGACTGTGGGCGGCGTTCCTCGTGCTGCCGCGCACCTACGACCCGGTGACGAAGACGTATGGCAATCTCTACAACAACCTGCTCGATTACATCATCTCGGCGGCGCTGATTTTCTACATTCTGACGATCGCCGGGATCTTCCGTCTCCGCCGGACGCAGCCTGCGGTCGAGCGTCCGTACCGGGCGGTCGGTTATCCGATCGTCCCGGCCCTCTACATCGCCGGCGCCGCCACGATTCTCGTCGTGCTGCTCCTGTACCGGACGGCGACGACGTGGCCGGGCCTCATCATCGTCCTACTCGGTCTGCCGGTCTATTTCGCGTGGCGTCCGCGCCGTTGACGCTGCGCCGCGAAGAGCGTCGCGCGCGTTTCTGATCACTCGAATCGTCGCGTCCGCGACGCGGTGATGCTCGAGTGCATCGACGTTGACCCACTCGACGGCGTCGGCGTCGGATGCGCACCGGGCGATGCCGCCGGCCGCGCGGCAGACGAAATCGATGAGCACGTAGTGGAAGCGGGGACGGCCGTCGGTGTCCAGGCGGATGCGATCGAGCACCGTCGCAACGCCGACAATGTCGATCGCGAGGCCCGTCTCTTCGCGGACTTCCCGGGCAATCGCCGCTTCGAGCGTTTCGCCGACTTCGACGGCGCCACCGGGAATACTCCACTCGCCCTTCAGCGGTTCGCGTCCCCTGCGAACGAGCAACACGCGATCGCCGTCCAGGATCACCGCGCCGACGCCGACGATGGGACGCGCCGGATACTCGCGATCAGACACCCAGCACCTTCACGACGACCCGCTTCTTGCGCTGGCCGTCGAACTCCGCGTAGAACACCTGCTCCCAGGGGCCGAGATCCAGCCTGCCGCCGGTGATCGGCAGGACGACCTGATGGCCCATGATGGTCCGCTTCAGGTGGGCGTCCGCGTTGTCTTCGCCCGTCTGATGGTGCCGGTAATCGAGGCCGGCGGGCGCGAGCTTCTCCAGCCAGGTCTGGAAATCCTCGATGAGCCCGTTCTCCCAGTCGTTGACGTACACGCCCGCGGTGATGTGCATCGCCGATACGAGCGCCATCCCTTCGGCGACGCCGCTCTTCGCGACGATGGCCGCGATCTCGTCGGTGATGCGGATGAACTCCTGCCGCTTCTTCGTGGTGAACCAGAGGTAGTCGGTATGTACTTTCATGCCTGGAGCGCGAGGCTTCAGCCGAGCGGGAGCGCGGCGTCCGCGTTGAGATCGAGACTCGCGGTCGAGCCGCTGCGGAACTTGCGGAGTCCCGCGGCGGCAATCATGGCGGCATTGTCGGTCGAGAGCTTGAGACTCGGCACGAACGTCGGGATTTCGCGCGCGTCGCCGTGCGCTTTGAGCTGGGCGCGCAGCCGGCTGTTCGCGGATACGCCTCCCGCCACTCCGATGCTGCGCGCGTGCGAACGGCGCGCCGCGTCGAACGCGCGATCGATCAGCGCGTTGACGACGACGCGCTGGAAGCTGGCGCAGACGTCGGCCGTCTCCCGCTCGGTCAGCGGTCCTTCGTGCCCGCGCACGTAGCGCAGCACCGCCGTCTTGAGCCCGCTGAAACTGAAATCGAGGTCGCCTTTGAGCTCGGGCGCGTTGCGATCCGGATGCGTCAGACGGGTCGTCGGCAGGGGGACCGCCCGGTCGTTGCCTGACGCCGCGAGCCGGTCGATAATCGGGCCTCCCGGATATCCGAGACCGAGCAGCTTCGCCACCTTGTCGTACGCTTCGCCCGCGGCATCGTCGCGCGTGCGGCTGACGAGGCGGTAGCGGCCGGGTTGGTCGACGTCATACAGGCTCGTGTGCCCGCCCGAGACGACGAGCACGACCGCCGGCAGCGGCAGCTCGCCGTTTTGCAGCACGAGCGATTCGATGTGGCCGGCGAGATGATGGACGGCGACGAGCGGCACCCCGGCCGCCGCAGCCACGGCCTTCGCAAATGAAACGCCGACGAGCAGGGATCCCACGAGCCCCGGTCCCTGCGTGACGGCGACCG
>DASQHH010000883.1:0-2132 GCA_035632195.1 Vicinamibacterales bacterium | reverse complement strand
AAAAAGTCTCCACGCCGTTCGGCGATCCGTCCGGGCCGTACGTCGTCGGCACGCTGCGCGGCAAACGGGTCGCCTTTCTCGCACGACACGGCGCCGGGCATCGCATCCTGCCGTCCGAGCTCAACTTCCGCGCGAACATCTCCGGGTTCAAGGTCCTCGGCGTCGAGCGGATTCTCTCGGCCAGCGCCGTCGGCAGCCTGAAGCAGGAATTCAAGCCGCTCGACATCGTTGTCCCCGACCAGTTCTTCGATCGGACGAAGGGGCGCATCAGCACATTCTTCGGCCGCGGCCTCGTCGCGCATGTGGCGTTCGCGCATCCGCTGTGCGGCGACCTGTCGAAGATCGCTGCAGACTCGGCGCAGTCAGTCGGCGCGACGGTCCATCGCGGCGGCACTTACGTGAACATGGAAGGGCCGCAGTTCTCGACGCTCGCGGAGTCGAAGCTCTATCGCTCGTGGGGATTCGACATCATCGGGATGACGAACCTGCAGGAGGCGAAGCTCGCGCGCGAGGCGGAGATCTGTTACGCGACGCTGGCGCTCGTCACCGACTACGACTGCTGGCACCCCGACCACGATTCCGTGACGGTCGACCTCATCATCGCGAACCTGATGCATAACGCGACGACGGCGAAGAAGACGATCGCGGACGCCGTGGGCCGGATCAGCGGTCCGCGGACGTGCGCCTGCAAGGACGCCCTCGCCACCGCCATCATCACGCGTCCCGAGCACGTGCCGGACAAGACGAAGCAGGAGCTGGCACCGATTATCGGCAAATACATGAAATGAAGATCGTCGTCACCGGCTCGATTGCATTCGACTATCTCATGTCGTTTCCGGGGAAGTTCACCGAGCACTTCCTCCCGGAGCACATGCAGCGGGTGAGCCTCAGCTTCCTCGTCGACACGATGGACAAGCGGCGCGGCGGCTGCGCGCCCAACATCGCCTACACGCTCGCACTCCTCGGCGAACGTCCGCTGATGATGGCGACGGCGGGAGAGGACTTCGGCGAATACCGGCAGTGGCTCGAGTCCGCCGGCATCGACACGTCGCTGACGCGGCAAGTCCCCGGAAAGTTCTGCGCGTCGTTCTTCTGCAGCACCGACTCCGCCAACAACCAGATCGCGTCGTTCTACACCGGCGCGATGGCGGACGCGGGGCAGCTGTCGTTCCGGTCGGCGCGCGACTGCGGCCTCGCGATCGTCGCGCCGAACGATCCCGGCGCGATGGTGCAGTACTCGGAGGAGTGCCGGACGCTCGGTATTCCCTTCATCTTCGATCCCGGCCAGCAGTGCGCGCGGATGGCCGGCGACCAGCTCAAGGACGGCGTCGCCGGCGCCGCCATCGTCATCGTCAACGACTACGAGCTCGAATTGCTGCAGAAGAAAACCGGTCTCGACGAAGCGGGGATTCTCGCCGAGGCGAAGGCGCTCGTCGTGACGAGAGGCGAGCACGGGTCCAGCGTCATCACGCGCGACGGGCGGACCGACGTGGCGGCGGTCACGCCCCGCCGCATCGTGGACCCGACCGGCGTCGGCGACGCCTTCCGCGGCGGGCTGATGAAGGGGATCGCGATGGGCGCGCCGCTCGCGATCGGCGCGCAGATCGGCAGCGTCGCCGCGACGTACGCGCTCGAGCATCTCGGCGGGCTCAGCCACGCGTACAGCTGGAAGGAATTCACGCACCGCTACGAAGAACACTTCGGACCGCTGGCCGTCGAGCGGTAAGGAGACGTGTCGGCCCGCCGTGCCGGCGGGCCTAAAGGCCCGCCCTACATGATTTACGTTGTGCTTGCCACCGTCGCCTCCTACGCGCTCGGCTGGTTCGTCGGCAAGCCGCTCCTCCTCGCCGTCTTCAACGCTGCGGCCAGCTATCCGTTCATGGTCGCCGCGCTCCGCCGCAATCGCGTCAGAGCCGCGATCGGACGCATGCTGCTCTGGGCGCTGACGATGGGCGTCTGCTCGACGGCGCTGTCGTACGAATACCCACTGCCGACGAACCGGCTGTTTCTACGGGGCGCCGATTATCGGAACGAGATGTTCGAATGGGTCCGCACGGGAGTCGGTGCGGAGAGTTCGCCGTCGGTGTTCATTCCCGCGCAGGCGCGCGATGCCGCCATCTTCAGCGTGGCCG
>DASQHH010000882.1:0-3731 GCA_035632195.1 Vicinamibacterales bacterium | reverse complement strand
GATCACGACGATCGCGTAGAGCGCGAGGCGGAACGCCGACGTGTAGGCGAACGCCAGAAACAACAGCATCGACGAGAATCCGCCGACGACGCCCACCATCAACTCGACGGTGACGAACCGCGCGACGAGGCCACGGCCGATGTACCGCGACATCCAGCTGCCGATGCCCATCGCGAACAGATAGGCGCCGATCACGGTCGAGAACTGGAACACGCTGTCGCCGAGCAGATAGCTCGCCAGCGCGCTGGCGACGAGCTCGTAGACGAGCCCGCACGCCGCGATCAACAGGACCGACAGGAACAGCGCGACGGTCAATGAATCGCCGCTGCGATGATGATCGCCAGCGCGATCGCCACGCCCGCCATCAGGTTGCCGAGGGCCGTGTTCTGATCCTCGAGCAGCTCCTTCCAAAGACTGCCCGGCGTCAGCTTGTCGAAGATGATGAATCCGACGACGAAGAGCACGACGCCCAGCAGCGCAAAAACGACGGCTGCGACGAAGTTCGAACCCAGATTGTCGAAAACGGTCATGTCATTTTCCCCGCCGGAAGGAGGAGCCCAGGTAGACGTAATGCGGACGATAGGAGCCGGGATTGTTGCGCACGGTGCGCGGGACGTCCTTGACCTCGCTGACGTTGGCCGTGCCCCAACCGCGCCATTCCGTCGCCGCGGTGGCGCCCAGGACCACGAGCCCGAGGATGAGGTACAACGCCTTGTTGATCATTCGTCGTCATCCGAGTCGTTCGACGTCGTGACCCACGGGTGATCGCTCTCGCGCCATCGGTTGTACTCGAAGTTCACCGAGCTGAAAGCGGCCAACACCACCGGCGCGGCGAGCAGCACGAGCGCGAGGAGGAACGGCCACAGGCGCGGCACGTCGCGGCGGACAGACAGCGTGTATGAGAACGGCGGCGCGCCTCGATCTCGCTCAAGCGCGACGCGGAGGTAGTATCGGCCCGGTGGAATCGACGGCAGGACGACCTTGTCCTCGGGCGATCCTTCGTGCCAGGACTCGCCGTCTTCGACGCCCGAGTAGTTCGACACCTCGCGGCCGAAGTCGTACCCCGGGCCACCATTCTCGGCGAGCAGCGAGAGGTTGTAGTACGCCCACGCGTTCGACAGGCTCGTTCGAAGGCCGACTTCCACGTTCGACGTGTGTCCGCCGAGCGTGAACACAGGTGTCACAAACGCGGCGGTGTCGCCCGTTTCCGCGGAATACTCGTATCCCTGCGTGAACACGGACTCGTTGCGCGCCGTGATGAAGCGAGCCACGGTCAGCACGGCGAGGAGGCCGAGCAGCAGGACGAACGTCCCTCGCATCGCGCTCGCCGCGCCGGCTCTCGGATTCGGCTGGTTGGCGAAGATGCCCCGCGTCGGCGGCAACGAAGCAAGCTTGAATGCCTGCGCGATCCGCTCGGGAGGGGTGTAGGTGCCGAGCGACCACGTGACTTCGTCGGGCGTTCGCTCGCGCGACAGCATGTACGGCGGCGCGACGAAGTCGTCGTCCTCGACCTGGTCTCCCGTCCGCGCTTCCCAGGGGAATTCGCCGAGCACGAAGAACGTCTGCGCGTTGGCCGACTGAAAGTGCTTGAACGTCGTGTTATTGTATTCGACCCGCGGGGTGCCGGAGACCAACGTCTCTTTCGGTGTCCCCTTCACCACGACGACGTCGTTCCAGTGACCGTCGTACTCGGTGAGATAGCGGAACCCTTGCTCTGCGTTCCAGAGCAAGTACTCACGCCAGTAGTAGGTGACTCCGGAAACCACGACGCCACGCACCTGGAATCCGATCGCCTGCCACCGCTCATTACCTAGCGTGCCGGTCGTGCCGAGCGGAATCGCCGGTGTCGCTCGGTTCAGACGGTCCTGGGCCTTCTCCAGGACCGAGAGGTTGGGGTCGCGTGCGTCGAGAATCGCCGTGCACGACGGACAGACGACAGTCTGCGCCAACTGCCCGCTGCGAAGCTCGATCGCGGCGCCGCACTGCGGACAGTTGAGTCCCTTGACGCCCGCGACCGTCGGTCCCGACGCGGCGGAGTCTTCACGCAGGTTCTTGAGACGCAGGCTCTCGAACGTGACGTACTCGCCGACGTACAGCACTGGCTCCGTATCGCTGTAGTCGATGGTCGCGAAGCGGTCGTCCGTTCCCTTCAAGTCGACGAATTCGACCTTGAGCTTATCCCAGTACTCGAACGGCAACTCGCCTTCAACGCCCGAGTAGAGCGCGTGCGTGATGACGGCGACGCTATACGTGCCGCCGAGGAGCGTCAGCGATTGCCCCGGTTCGCACGTCCCCGGCCCGGGCAGCGCTCCCGGATTCGCGACCGACGTCGTGATCGCGTACTCGGTCTGCGCGTCGCTCAGCCACGCACTCGTGCCGTCGGCAAGGCGGATGTGCCACTCGCTCCAATGGCCGCGCTCGTACTCATATATGATGCGGCCGACGACCTCGAACGGCCGGCCCTTGTACGAGCCTTCGCTGCCGAGCTGGATGCGCGACATCGACGGCGGCACGTCGCCGACCGAACCCACGCGGGTGAGATCCAGGTCGTGGCGGACGAGCACCGAATGGCACGCCGGACACGTCGTCTGCACCGCCCCGGACCAGCGGAAGGTGATTTCAGCGCCGCAGTTCGGACACGCCGCCGTTCGTTGAGTCACGGAAGTGTCGCGGAAACCTCAGCGAAGTTGCGGTGAACTCGCGCGACGTCGATGTCCGTCGCCGCCACGTGGTTTCGCAAGCGAGACTCAGCGTCCCATTCGCCACGCGGGCGGCAGCAGAACACGTTGAGGCAGAGCGATCCGTGCTCCGGAAACGTGTGGATCGCCAAGTGAGATTCGGACAGCAGACAGAGCGCCGTGATCCCGCCGGCGCCGGGAAAGACGTGCCAGACCGGTTCGCCGACGACGTTGAGCGACAGGTCGCCGACGATGGCGTCGACCAACTCGGCCAGCACGCGCCGATCGGTCAGTTTCGCGGGATCACAGCCTCGCGCGTCGATGACCCACTCGACGCCACTCACGCCTGCTTCGCGCCGCACTCGGAGCAGAACTTCGAGCTCCGGGCGATCGGCTTGCCGCATTCCGAACAGAACTTCGTCTCGGCGGATGGCGCCGGTGCGGCGGACGGAGCGGAAGACGCCGCGTTGGCGCCCGATATCGCGTCGGCCATGGCCTTGCCCATCGCCATCCCGGCGCCCAAGCCGGCGCCGATGCCGGCACCGCCGCCCGGATTCGCCGCCGCGATCGGCATCGACTGTGCAGCCTGGAACTGCGCGTACTGCCGCATGTCGCCGACCATGTTCATGCCGATGCGCTGGTCGAGCAGCTTCTGCAGCTCGTCCGGCAGCGACAGGCTCTCGACCTGGAACGTGTCGAGCGTCAGACCGAAGTCGGTGAAAAGCGGCCCGACCTGCGCGCGCATCGCCGTCGACAGCTCGTCGATGTTGCCGGCCATGTCGAGGAACGCGACGCCGCTCTGGCCGAACGCGTCGGAGACCTTGCCGATGATCACGTTGCGCAGGTGCGGCTCCAGCTCGTCGGCGCCGTACTGCGCCTGCGTCGCGGCGACTTTCTGATGAAACACCGCCGGATCCGTCAGGTGGTATGAGTAGATGCCAAAACCGCGCAGCCGGACGGCGCCGAATTCCTTGTCGCGGATAGTAACCGGGTTCGGCGTTCCCCAGTGTTGATTTACCTGGAGCCGCGTAGAGAAGAAATAACCATCCGACT
>DASQHH010000881.1:0-5172 GCA_035632195.1 Vicinamibacterales bacterium | reverse complement strand
TCCGCGTCACCCGTCAGCGCGACGATGTCGCCCACGCTGTCGATGCACGCGACACAGGCGGGATTCATTCTCGGCACCGCCGCGTACATGGCGCCGGAGCAGGTACGCGGCGCCCCGGTAGACAAGCGCGCGGACGTCTGGGCCTTCGGCGTCGTGCTGTACGAGATGCTGACCGGCCGCCGGTTGTTCGCCGGCGACACGATCTCCGACACGCTCGCGAGCGTCCTGCGCGAACCGATCGCTCTCGACACGCTGCCGGCCTCGACGCCGGCGTCGCTGCGCAGGTTGCTGCAGCGGTGTCTCGAACGCGATCCGAAACGGCGCCTGAGGGACATCGGCGACGCACGGCTCGAGCTCGAACCGCCGGCGATCGACGATGCGGCTCGCGTTCCGGCGGGTCCGCGGCCCGTGCGGATGCGTCGCCTCGCCGTTGCGCTCGCGGTCACGTCACTGGTCGCCGTCGCATCGGGTGCCGCGCTCATCGGAGTCGCCGCGCGGCGGCCATACGTCCAGCCATCGCTCCCGTACCGCTTTGTGATTCCGGTCAGCCGCGATCTGCCGCTGCAGGGCGCGGGCGGGGGTGGGATGGCCATATCACCTGACGGCCGGTGGCTCGTCTACGCCAGCCCGAGAGGGATCGCAAGGCGTGCATTCGATCAGCTCGATGCCGAACTCGTCCGGGGAGTGGATGCCGAAGCGCGCGCACCGTTTTTCTCGCCCGATTCACAGTGGATTGGATATGAGATTGGAACGGCGGCCGGCATCCAGCTCAAGAAGGTTCCGGTCAACGGTGGAATCGCGGTGACGATCGGCGAGCTGCCGGCGCCCGCGCGCGGAACTTGGGGCGACGACGGCACGATCGTGTTCACGGCACGCGGTCGTCGGTACCGTATACCGAGCGCCGGCGGCCGACCGGAAGCGGTCGCACTCAAGCCGGATGGGAGTTTCCTGGCCGATCCGGTCTTCTTGCCAGGGTCGGCCGTGGTGCTCGCCGGCGGGGGGCCGCCCGATTCGCCTTCGGGTCAGATCTACGCCATCCGCGTGGCGACCGGCGAGGTTGTGGTTGTCACTGAAGGCACGAGCCCGCGCGTCGTCGCACCGGACCGCGACGTGTTCGAACAGCGCGGCGCCCTCTGGACCGCGCGTTTCGACGTCAACCGCCTCGCGTTTCGCGAGCCGCCGGTTCCGCTCGTGGAGAACGTCCGGGCCAACGGACGATTCGCGATGGCTGCCGCGTCACCGGCCACCCTCGCCTTCGTCGCGGGAGCGGTTGCTGAGTCCACGAGCGTCGTGTGGCTCGATCGCAAAGGGCAGACGTCGCCCGCGATCGCCGACGCCGCCGCGTTCCAGCAACCCCGCCTTTCACCGGACGGCGGTCGGATTGCCGTCAGCGTTCAATCGGCCTCGGGCGCCGACATCTGGGTGTACGACCTCGAGCGAGGAACGCACCTTCGTCTGACCACCGAAGGCGTCAATCGACGCCCCATCTGGTCGCCGGACGGGAAGCGAATCGCGTTTCAGGCCGTAGCGACGCCGGGGCGCACGCACATCGTAACGACTTCCGCCGACGGCGGCGGCGGTCAGACACCACTCATCGATCGCAGCGCGACGACGCAGTTTCCGGATTCCTGGAGCACGGACGGCCGCCTGCTGCTGTTCAACGAGGGTCTGGCGAGCCGGGACATCTGGGTGCACGCCATGGAAGGCGGCGACCAGCCCGACCGGCCGCTCGTCGCGACGCCGTTCTCCGAGCGCAGCGCGATGATCTCGCCCGACGGCCGGTGGTTTGCCTTCGTGAGCAACGAATCCGGGCGCGACGAGATCTACGTGCAGCCGATCGCGGGCGGCGCGAAGATCGCCGTGTCGAGCGGAGGCGGCCATCAGCCGCTGTGGGCGCGCAACGGGCGCGAGCTTTTCTACCGCGCGGACGACTGGCTCGTCGCATCCGATATGTCTGTGCCGGCGCGGCCGGGCACCCCCGTGCGGCTTTTCGAGTTTCCGCGCGCGGTCTTCGGGGAAGACCCGAACGTCGTCGAGTACGACGTGGCGGCCGACGGGCGTTTTCTCGCCGTCCGGCGCACCGGGCGCGCCGACGACGAAATTCACGTGATCACCGACTGGCTACGGTGACCCTTTGGCAAATGCAGTACCCGAGGCTAACTATTAAGCGCTTGGCCTAACGGTTCAGACACCATTCCGTCTAACGCGGAATGAGCGTGCTTCAGGACTTCCGGCACGCCGTTCGCGCGATCCGGCAGACCCCCGGGTTCTCAGCGGTCGTGACGCTGACCGTCGCGCTCGGCGACGGGGCGACGACGGCGATGTGGAGCGTGGTGGACGCCGTGCTCGTCCGTCCACTGCCCTATCCCGCCCGGCAATCGCTGGTGAAACTGTTCGACAGCAACAATGGGCGCGACGTCGGCTCGCTCTCCTTTCCCGAGTTCGTCGACTGGCGCGATCGCGCACGCGACATCTTCGAATCCATCGGTGCATACGGCCCGCAGGGCGAAGTCCTCAGCGGCACCGGTCAGGCCGAGCTTCTATTCGGGGTCCAGGCGAGTCTCGACATCCCGTCGCTCCTCGGCCTCCGTCCGATTCTCGGTCGGGGATTCGTCGACACGGACGAAGCTCCCAATGGTCCGAACGTCGTCATCCTCGGCGAACACGTGTGGCGCGGCCGTTTCAGCGCCGACCCCGGAATCATCGGCCGAGTCGTCACGCTGACCGGTGTGCCGCACCAGGTGATCGGTGTGTTTCCGTCCGACGCGTCCGCGATTCCGCCGTCGCCGTACTTCATGGTACGCGGCAAGCCGGCCGACTTCTGGGAGCCGCTTCAACGCGACGCGGCGACGGCGCCGCGCGGTCTGCATCAACTCGACGTGATCGCGCGGCTCCAGTCCGCCGTCGCGCCGGACCGGGCTGCCGTCCGCCTGGACGCGATCGCGAATGAAATCAAGAAGGACCGATCGACCACGCATGGTCTGCACGTGCGTCCCCTCGCGACGGTCCTCGTCGGCGATTTCACGGCTCCGCTCGCGCTGCTGCTTTCTGCGGTTGCGCTGCTCCTCCTCATCGCGTGCGGCAACGTGGCCAACCTGCTGCTCGCGAGGTCGGCGTCACGCGAGCGGGAGTTTGCGATCAGGACCGCGCTCGGCGCGGATCGCAGGACGCTCGCGTCGCTCGTGATCGTCGAGAGCGTGACGCGCGCGGCGATCGGCGGCCTCTTCGGCGTCGGCTTCGCGTATGGCGTCGTCATGGTGGCGCGGACGCTGCTCGTCGGAACCATTCCGCGGGTGTCCGCTGCCGCGATCGACGGCCGGGCGCTGACCGTCGCCTGCGGATTGACACTGCTCTCGGGCTTTCTGTTCGGCGTGGTGCCGGCGCTGCGGGCCCCGCGGGGATCGGTCCGATACCCGGCGCGCGACGCCGTCCGCCGGACGCTGATGGTGGGCGAGATTGCGCTGTCGTTCGTCCTGCTCGTCTCGGCGGCGCTGCTCGCGGACAGTTATCTCCGCCTCGTCAACGTCCCGAAGGGCTTCAATCCTGACGGACTGATGACCGCGCGCGTGTGGCTGCCGTCCACCCGTTACGCGTCGGAGGCGGCGCAGACCGCATTCTTCGATCGCCTTACGGAGCGCCTTGCCGCCGACTTCCAATCGGGAGAGGTGACAATGGCAAGCGATCTGCCCGTCGAGGGCGGCACGTACGGAAGCGTCGGACTCACGAATCCCCGGTTCCCCGACGGCGCCGCGCACGTCGAACACCGCATCGTCGCGCCGAACTACTTCGGCGTTCTGCAGGCGCGGCTCGTCCGCGGGCGGTTCTTGCAGTCCTCCGACGCTCCGGGCAGCCAGCCCGTCGTCGTCGTGAACGAGACGTTCGCGCGGCGATGGCTCGAAGGCGATCCGATCGGTCAGACCGTCGCGTTCTCGTGGGGCATCACCGGGACGCAGGCCATCGTCGGGGTCGTCGCGGACGTGCGTGAGGGCGGCCTCGACGAACAGCCCGGAGCGGCCGTCTACATCCCGCGCGCGCAGCGGCCCAGCCCCGACATGCACATCATCGTGCGGACGTCGCGGGCCGCGAGCGAGGTGGCGAGACTGATTCGCGCGTCGGTTGCGGGGCTCGATGCGGCGCTGCCCGTCCTCGATATGCGCTCGGGCGACGACATCATCGCGGCCGGCGCCCGTCCTCAGGAACTGACCGGCGGCGTCATCGGCGCGTTCGCCCTGTCGGCGCTCGGGCTGGCGGCGATCGGTCTCTACGGTCTCATCAGCTATTCCGTGGCGCAGCGGCGGCACGAGCTCGGCGTGCGGGCGGCGATCGGCGCACGGCCGGTCGATCTGATGCGGCTCGTGCTCGGGCAGAGCGTGCGCGTCACCGCGATCGGCATCGTCTGGGGCGCCGGAGCCGCGCTGGCCGTCAGCCGGGTGCTCTCCGTGCAGCTGTTCGGAGTCGGGGCGCGCGATCCGCGCGTCTACGCTGCGTCCGCGCTGGTGATTGCCGTCGTCTCGCTCGTGGCGAGCGCGCTGCCGACGCTCCGCGCGACGCGCGCCAATCCGATCGACGCCCTCCGCAGTTGCTGAGCCCCTTCACGCGCCGTCGTGACTATAATGCGGGGCATGCGTGCTGCCGAAGTCGTCGAACTGTCGGTTCGGCATGTCGGCGCGGTGACGATCGTGGACGTCCACGGCCGGCTCACCGCCGAATCGGCCGCGGAGCAGCAGCTCGTTCGCACCGTCCGGCGCCTCCTCGCGGAATATCACCGCCATCTGCTCCTGAATCTCGAAGACGTCCCGCAGATCGATAGCCTCGGCCTGTCGCAATGCGTGGAGGTCTACTCCACCATGACGCGCCAGGGCGGAGTCCTTCGACTGGAGCGCCTCCAGCCGCGCGTGAATGCCCTGCTGCACATCACGCATCTGGCGCAGGTGTTCGATATCTTCGAGGACGAGTCCGAGGCCTTGGCGAGTTTCGCCGCGAAGTAAGGAAAGCGGGCGGGACGGGCCGGGTGTCCGGCTACCGGTTGGGTATCCAGAGCTGCGTCTCGCCGGGCGCGGTGATTGTCCTGGGCAAGATGCCAACGATGACGGTCCCCTGGCCGTCGATGTCGATCTTCTGCCCGATGACGCCGGGCGAGGCCGCGTATTTCTCCGTCCAGAAAGAATGGCT
>DASQHH010000880.1:0-1597 GCA_035632195.1 Vicinamibacterales bacterium | reverse complement strand
CGTAATCGCCCTCGCTCATCCGGATGACGCCGTACGTCATCAGCCCGCGGCCGTTGTCCGGGCTCTTCCGCGTCACATCCAGCCACAACGACTCCTCGGTCCGCCAGACGATGTTGCGCTCGTGCGTGCCGTACGCCATCGCGCCGAGAATGGCGATCGCGAAGACCGTTGCCGCGGCACGCGCGCGAACCGTCGACAGCACCAGCGCGGCTGACCAGACGACCGCGAGCGTCAGACCGACGAACGGAAAATACATGCGATGGTCGTTCAGCACTTCCGCCAGCGGGATGACGCTCGACGTCGGCACCAGCGCGAGCAGAAACCACCACAGCCCGAATGCAATCGGTCGGGTCTCCCGCTGCCGCGAGGCTGCCCGCGCGGCAGCGAGCATCGCAACGATGCCCAGGGTCCCCACGATGACGCGGTAATCGAGCGGGTTCGGGAGGGGCATCCAGTCGCTGTCCGCGCTGAGGCTGATCGGCAGAAAGAATGTTCCGACGTAGTGCAGGACGACGAACGGCTGCGTCAGCAGGTAACGCCAGCGCGACGATCCCCCGGCGACGAACGACGGCGCCATGCGCTGGCCGAGAACGCCGAGCACGCCGCACACCACGAACGCCGGCCACGTCTTGCGGATCGCCGCGCGCCGGTCCTCGAACAGCACGACGTAGACGAACAGCAGCGGCGCGAACATCGCCGCCTGCTCCTTCGCCAGCATCGCCGCTGCGGCGGGAACGAGATAGAGTCCGAGACTGCGCGACCGGCTGGCGCGCGCCGGGGGGGCGGGGCCCCCGGATTGAGTGGTGAACAGAACGAAGGCGGCGACGACCCCGAGCGTGGACAGAATCTCCGACCTCGCGATGACGTAGTTGACGGTTTCGGCGTTCGCCGGATGGACACCGTACAGCGCCGCTGCAAACAGCGCGACCCACCGGTTCGACGGGTCGGGACGCGACAGGTCCATCACCTTCGTGTACAGCACCAACATCAGGACGCACTGCGTGAGGAACAGCGTGAAGTTCGTTGCGTGGAAGACGACCGGGTTGAGTCCCCCGCCGATCCTGTAGTCGACGGCGGCTGTCGCCGTCACCAGCGGCCGGTAGCTCTGATGCGTGGGCAGCGTGCTGAATGTCGACGCGTCGACGAAGAAGCGCGGAATGTTGCGGACGTCCCTCACGAACGCGTTGTTCTGGATGGTGTGGTCGTCGTCGAAGTGGAAGTCGTTGTGGAAATGATTCGCGTATGCGGCGACGACGAGCACGAGCGCCGCCGCAGCGGATGAGGCAAACCGGGATCGCGTCACGGCACGCGGTCGCCCGCCTGCCGCTCGTCGGCGCCGCCGGCGCCGCCGTGCCGGGCGTTCCCGATGGCGATGTGCGCGGCGAGCGCGCTCAGGTCGCGCCGGAGGCGCAGCTGGTGCGCATAGAGAAAGAACGAGACGGCGACGAACGCGAGCGCCAGCACGTACAGGACAATGTCGGCGCCACGGCCGATGCCGACCAGTTGTGCGAGCCGCGTCACATCGTCGGGCCGCGCGATGGCGGCGGCCGCGAGCGCGAAGATACCGATGCGCAGCCCGCGGAGCGGCGTCGACAGC
>DASQHH010000879.1:0-2036 GCA_035632195.1 Vicinamibacterales bacterium | reverse complement strand
CGCGGCGGCAACGGCCAATGAAGCGCCGCGTAACCTCCTCCCGGACAGCGCTCGACGCATGCGCACATGGGCACTTGGTCGCGTCGAACACGTCGTCGCCGCGCAAAATCCCAACGAGAACGAGGAATTGGCCAAGCTTCGCGCCGAACGGATGAAGAGTGAGTGTCCGTTGGGCGATCTCCCGCTCGTCGTGGTCGTGCGGGGCATGGCCGAGGAGACGGGTCCGGATGCGGCCGACCGCGAAGCGGCAAGACGCAAGGACTTCGGGGTCATCGCAAACACGTCACGGCGTGGAAAGCTGATCATCGCCCAACAAAGCGGCCATCACGTTCAGCTGCAGCAGCCGGACCTGGTCGTGTCGGTCGTGCGCGACATGCTCGCTACGATCCCGGATTCGACGCGATAACGTAAAGCAGCGGTGTCTCGTCCCGATTCGCTCATACCGGCGATCGTACCGTATCCATGGCCGACGTTCCCGCGGCGCACGACAACGATCTCCGCCTTCACCTCACGGTGCTGCGCTGTCAGGCCGGCGACGAACGCGCTTTTCGATCGCTACTCGACGAGTTCGGCGGCCGCACGCTTCGATATCTGCGCGGCCTGGTTGAAGACGACGCGGACGACGTCCAACAGGAAGTGTGGCTGTCGGTGTATCGCTCGATCGCGTCGTTGGCGAATCCGGGCGCATTTCGGACGTGGCTCTTCAGCACGACACGCCGCCGCGCGATCGATCATCTGCGGAGTCGTCGCCGCGAGCGCGAGCTCATGGTGGACTCGACCGACGCCACCGGGGAGTTCGACCTCCCGATAGACGATCCGTCGATCGAGGACATCGACCGCGGTGCGCTGGGAAACGTGCTGGCGGGTCTCCCGCCGCCGCAGCGCGAAGTGCTGCTGCTGCGATTTCAGGACGAGCTGAGCTACGCCGAGATCGCGCTGGTGGTCGGATGTCCCGTGGGGACGGTGAAGACTCGAATCCACCACGCCAAACGCAAACTTCAGGAACTACTCAGGAGCGAATCATGAGCACGAATGCAATGGGCAGCACGGAGCGGGTCATGGCGGCGATCGACGGCGAAAAGCGTCGCGACCGGTTCATTCGGCGCGTGAGCGTCGCGGCCTGGAGCTTCACGTTCTTCCTCCTCCTCGTCCTCGGCGTTCTCGTTGGCGTTTCGGAGGCGCAAATGGTGAAGGCCGTGCTCGCGGGCCAACTCCCGTGGATGACCGTCCTCGGAATCGCGCTGCCGTTCATCGTCGTCGTTGGCATCGTGAGCCTGCTCATCGCGACGTTGGCCACGGTTGGCGTATTCCTTCGCATGCGGACGACGACGCTGACCGAGATTCAGCTTCGGCTATCGGCGCTCGAGGGAATGCTGGCGTCGCGCACGGAGGGGGAGGGCCGATGATGCTCGAGGACGTGCCATCGACTAGCGGCCGGGGCCAAGGGTCCGGCGCATTTGAACCCTTTTCTCCTTTTGGTTATCTAAAAGGGCATGGCCGACCACGACCGCCTCGGGCCCCGGGCCGAAGTCGTCCGGGGAACCCTCGAAATGCTCGCCCTCAAGCTCCTGAGCCAGGAATCGATGCACGGCTGGGGGCTTTCCCTTCGGTTGCGCGATCTCTCGCGCGACGTGTTCGACGTCAACCAGGGGTCGCTATACCCGGCGCTGCAAGCGATGCTGCGCCGCGGATGGATCCGCGCCGAGTGGCGCGCCAGCGAGATCAATCGTCGCGCGCGCTAGTACCGGATCACCGCCGAGGGGCGGAAGCAGCTCGAGGCCGAGGTCGCGGAGTGGAACCGAACGTCGGCGGCCGTCAACCGCGTTCTCCGCCACGCGCTGCAAGGAGCCTGACATGGCTTGGTATCACGAAATCACCTCGTCGTTGGTGTCGCTGTTCCGGCGGCGCCACCATGACGCAGAGATGGAAGAGGAGATGCGCTTTCACCTGGAGATGGAAGCGCAGCGGCGCGTCGAGCGTGGGATGTCGGAGCGCGACGCGAAGCTCAGTGCGCGTCGCGATTTCGGCGGCGTCGA
>DASQHH010000878.1:0-4014 GCA_035632195.1 Vicinamibacterales bacterium | reverse complement strand
GAAGGTCTTCTTCGAGAACCTGACGCCGCTGTACCCGCAGCAGAAAATCTCGCTCGAGACCGAGGCCGAGAACCTCTCCGCCCGCGTCCTCGACCTGATGACGCCGATCGGCAAGGGCCAGCGCGGCCTCATCGTCGCGCCGCCGCGCACGGGCAAGACGATGCTGCTGCAGAACATCGCGAACAGCATCACGAAGAACCACCCCGAGGTGTACCTGATCGTGCTGCTCATCGACGAGCGGCCCGAAGAGGTCACCGACATGCAGCGCTCGGTGCAGGGCGAAGTGATCTCGTCGACGTTCGACGAGCCGGCTCAGCGGCACGTGCAGGTCGCCGAGATGGTGATCGAAAAGGCCAAGCGCCTCGTCGAGCACCGCAAGGACGTCGTCATCCTCCTCGACTCGATCACGCGGCTCGCGCGCGCCTACAACACGATCGTCCCGCCCTCGGGGAAGATCCTGTCGGGCGGCGTCGACAGCAACGCGCTGCAGCGTCCGAAGCGCTTCTTTGGCGCCGCGCGGAACATCGAAGAAGGCGGATCGCTGACGATCATTTCGACGGCGCTCATCGACACCGGGTCGCGCATGGACGAAGTGATCTTCGAGGAGTTCAAGGGCACCGGCAACCTCGAGATCCACCTCGATCGCAAGCTGACCGACCGCCGCGTCTTCCCGTCGATCGACATCCAGAAGAGCGGCACGCGCAAGGAGGAGTTGCTCATCCCGAAGGACGAGCTCAGCCGCGTGTGGGTGCTGCGGAAGGTGCTGACGCCGCTGTCGCCCGTCGAGGCGATGGAGCTCCTGCTCTCGCGCATGGCGAAGACCAAGAGCAACCAGGAATTCCTGGCGTCGATGAGCAACGGCAAGTCTTAGCGCTCGAACAGGTGGACGTTCCGCCCGTACCACCATGGCAGATCGAGCGCGGCCACCGCGCGCCTGAATTCGGCGTCGTTCGCCGCCAGACGCAGGCCGTGCCCGGCCAGCCGCGCGATCCAGTATTCGGCCGGCTGTTCGTTGACATGGTAGCGGCCGCCCTGGTTCGGTTGCGCCGCCGAGAAGACGAGCGCGCGCGGCGCCGAAACGACCGTCAGCAGCTTGCCGCTGTGCCACGCGGGCAGATGCTCCGCCACTTCCAGACAGATCCCGAGATCGACGCTCCCGAGCTCCGCCGCCAGCGCTGACGCGCCGGACGCCGAGAGCGCCAGAAAGTCCAGACGGACCACCGGGAGGCCGCGCGCGGCGGCGCGACGGATGGCGGCCGGAGACTCGTCGTACCCTTTCAGATTCAGCGTCGGGTCGAGCTCGGCAAGCCCGGCGAGTACGAGACCCTGGCCGCACCCGATGTCCGCGATGGAGCGCGCGGGCGCGAATTGCGCGACGACGCGCGCGAATCCTTTCCAGTCGCCAGGCGAATGAAAGTCCCAGAACGCGTCGTCGTAGGCGTCGGCTTCCGCGCTCCGCGACCGCAGGCGAAACGCGTAGAACTGCGCGAGCGCCACCGCGTTGCGTCCGCGCCAGTACGCGGTCGGGAATCGCGCGCGCAGACGATCGAGCGCCCGTCGAATCGGCATCGGAGCGGCGATTGTACAATCCCTGCTATAATGGTGGTTTCTGGGACCCTTGAAGGAGCACGCTGTGAAGGAAAGCATTCACCCGAAGTACCACGAGGTCACCGTCCGCTGCGCGTGCGGCGCGTCGTGGAAAACCCACTCGACCAAGCCGGAGCTGCACCTCGAAATCTGCTCGAACTGCCATCCGTTCTTCACCGGACGACAGAAGCTGATCGACACCGAGGGACGGGTCGAGCGGTTTACGAAGAAATTCGGCGCGCAGACGTCGGAGAGCCGGAAGGCCGCGGCAAAGACCGCGAAGACGGCGAAAACCAGGAAGACTACAGCAGCCGCCCGCTGAGCTTGCGCTCGATCCTCGCCACTCGATAGCGAACGTTCTCAGCCCACCGGGGCGTTCGCTGGGCATTTCCCAGCCCCGGGGCCCCTTCCCCCGGGATCAGACCTTTCAACGCAAACGACCGGGCGGCATCCAGATCGCGGACGCGATGCTCGTGGTGAATCGCGAGCGCCTCCGCGGCCTCGCGCGCGACGGCGTGCGGACAGTCGTCCATCTCCATCAGGCGGCTCCAGCAGGCGGCTGCGTCGTGATACTCGCGCATGCGCCTGAGCGTGATCGCGAGGCCGCGCAGCGCATCCACGGAGGCGGACAAATCGTCCACCCCGCCCGCGAGCTCGACTGCGCGCGAAAAAGCGTCCCGGGAACGGCGCAGATCGTCGGAGCGCCCATACACGCGGCCGAGCGCGATCGCTTCGCGCGCATCGCGGGCCGCCCCTGCGCCAGCCCGCGCCAGAAAGAACAGCCGCGCCGTCAGGGCGGCCAGCGTCAGCAGATCGCTCCGGTTGTGCTCGAGCACCTGTTCGAGCGGGCGCGCGTTTCCGCTGCGCACGAACTGAAAGTACCTCGCCGGCACGTCGAACCCGTCGATGTCGCCGGCGCGCCGGACGCCCAGCAGCCTCCGCTCCAGGGCACCCAGCGAACAGTCGGCGCACGCCCAGAACTGCCGCGCCGGATGCAGCGCGTCGACGTGAGGCCGGCCGGCAAGCGTCCGCGCGAGGCGGTGAAACGCGAACCGCGATTCGAGCAGCGGCGCGTCGAACGATTTCCCGTTGAAGCTGACGATGGCGCCCGCTCCCGCGAGCTCGGCGTGCACCCGTTCGAGCAGCGCACGCTCTTCGCCCTGGGCGCTCAGCAGGTACTGCCGCGCGGCAAAACCGCCGTCGGCCGCGAACGATCCGCAGCCGACGAGGAACGCGAGCGTGCCCGCGCCGCCGCTGAGGCCTGTCGTTTCGAGATCGAAGAACACGAACGGCGCCCGCGCGTCCGCCGCGAACAGCGGCGCCGCCGATCCCCCGTCGTCGAGGCACTCCGCGAACGTGCCGATCGCCTCTCGGCCGTGGCGCGATTCCGCCGTCCAGCGCCGTTCGACGACGAAGCATCCGTCGCGGTGTTCTCCGCCGAGCACCGACAGATCGGCCGGCGGCGGCAACGATGCCATCTCCGGAACCGGAACGGGCTTCACGATTCCGCGGATGCGATCGCCGAGCGCGCTCAAAATGCGGCCTCGCTCGAAGGCGCCGCCTCGCCGGCCATGAGACCTAGAATTCTCAGCGCGACGGCCTTGGCGTGCGGACCCGTGTTCCCGGCCGGGCCGACACACCCGGGACATCCGTTCTGGCATTCGCACTCGGCGATCAGCCGACGTGTCGCGTCGAGCAGTTCGCCGTGCATCTCGAACAGCGGCCTGCTGAACCCGATTCCGCCCGGATAGTTGTCATAGACGAATACCCGCGGCGCGCGGTCCGGCGCGGCGTCCTTTTCGGCGCCATCGATCGAGATCCCGATATCGTGGCCGTCGCACATCAGCAGAAGCTGCGCGATCTGCCTGACCGCGAACGACAGTCCGACGATGCCGTCGCGCCGATCGTCGGCGCCGTACGGCAGGCCGTTCATCACCCGCGCCGGGATCGTCAGCCAGTACGACGTCGTGTGCATCTGCTGCTCGGGAAGGTCGAGGTCGCCGGAGCCGACATTCTCGTTGGTGTAGAACTTGATCTTCTTGAACCCGACCACCCGCGACACGACGTGCACCTCCCCGTGCGACGGCTCGGCCGCAGCCGGATCCCCGCCCGTGGCGAACGTGTCGAGGATCGTCACCCGCGTATACGTGATCGCGTCGGTGTAGTAGTCGCAGTCGATCTCGCGCACGAATGCCTTGCGGCCGTCGAAATCGAGCCGCTGCACCTGGTACAGCTTCCCTTCGACGATGTAGATCGCCTTCTCGTGGAGGGTCGACGGGCCGCTCGTGAAGTCGGTTTCGCCGATCACGTGAGGCTCACGCGTCGTATCGACGATCACGAAGTTGTCGGACGACACCGACCGGAGGCTGACGGCGTCGGCCGGGTAGGACTCGCTCGTCCACGCCCACTGCCCTTCGTCGGCGGGAT
>DASQHH010000877.1:0-12943 GCA_035632195.1 Vicinamibacterales bacterium | reverse complement strand
AAGAATCAGCGTCAGTACGCGGAACCACACGACCTCGAGTCCCATCGACACGAATCCAGACACCGCGAAGACGCACAGCACGACGTACACGGCGATCGGTGTTGTCGTCGATTGGGGCGGCGCAAGGAAGGCCGCTCGATTAGTCGCGGCCGATGGTTGTTCACGGCCCATGGCCGCTGCCGTGACGCCGACGATGAGGTTGAGCGCCGCTGCCGCGAGAAACGTCCGCGTGATGCCGATGCCGGGAATGAGTGCGAGTCCGGCCGCAAGTGTGCCGACGATGGCGCCCGCGGTGTTGCTCGCGTACAGGACGCTCAGGTGCGCGCCGAACCGGCCGGTCTGCCATTCCGCCGACTTGATCACGAGCGGCAGCGTTGCGCCCATGACCGTGGTCGGCACGATCAGCACCAGGCAGGCGGTGAGAAACCGGCCGGCCGTCAGCGCCGCGAGCGAGTGGGACAGCGCGGGATACGCCGCAATCCAGAGGCGCTGGAGGAGGCGGAATTCGAACGGCGTGGCGAGCGCGGTCGCGCCGACGACGATCTCCGCCGCCCCGAACCAGCGCAGCGGACTGCGCACGCGGTCCGCCAGGCGGCCGCCCGCGGCGCTGCCGAGCGCGAGTCCGCCCATGAAGCACGCCCAGACCGTGCTCGCCGCGTACACGGTGACGCCGAATACCCAACCCAGCGTCCGCAGCCACAGTACCTGGTAAACGAGCGCGCTTGCACCGCTGCAGAAGAAGAGCGCCGCGAGCGTTGCCGTCGATTGGGTGGGTCTAGTGGACGCGTCTGTTCCAATCATCCGCGCGTCCGCCGGAGTATACGTCGAACTTCTTCCGGGTGCGGATGCGATTCAGCTTCCACTTGTTGAAGCGGTAGCGCACTTCGAGGATCGGATGAACGCTGCCGTTCTTGAGATACAGATAGCCGACGAGCAGGCCGAACAGATGCGTCGCGTTCGCCGTGCCGCCGGCGTCGCCCAGCGACGAGTACAAAGCGATCGCTCCAAGAATCGCCACGCACCACTTCGCCGGCACCCAGAAGATGATCAGGAGAATCGGCCGGTCCGGAAAGTACATCGCGTACGCGAGCAGCAGTCCGTAAATCGCGCCGGACGCACCGATGATCGGAACGTAGCGCAGCTGCTGCGAGAAATCGAATGGCAGGAACGAGAAGAGAACCGTCAACAGCGCAGCGCCGATGCCGGTGACGAAGTAGAACTTCAGAAAGAAGCGCGAACCCCACATCTGCTCGAGCTGGGCGCCGAACATCCACAGCGCGAGCATGTTGAACAGGATGTGAAAAATCCCGCCATGCAGGAACATGTACGTGACGGGCTGCCACAGCCATAGCTTGTGCACCACCGAGTCGGCGCGCAGCCCGAACAGGGCCGTCAACAGCGGGTCGCTGAGTTTTTGAGCGATGAAGACCGCGACGTTCGCGGCAATGAGCGCTTTCAGTGCGGTCGAGATCGGGCCGGGATTGAACGAAACGGAGCCGGTGGTGTAGCGCGAAGGATAGCGGGGCATGCCAAGGCTCGAATCGTACTATATCCAGACGCGGCCGTTCGGCCTGCGTTCCCTAGGCCGGACGGGAGCAACTTCTGTGCCCCCTGTCCGATTTTCGACGCTGTCGCGTTTCGCACATTGTGCGATCTGTTCGTTAACGGCGCGCGAAGCGCGCCCGCGAGAGAGCGGAGCGGGGTGCAGGGTCCCCGCGCGAGCCGGGGTATGGGGCGGAGCCCCATTGAGAAAAAAGGCCCTGACGTTTTACCGCCAGGGCCAAAGGGAGGATGGATGAGAGGGTTGTTATCAACCGTCTCGAGAGATTAGACGAATGTCGGTGGGAAAAAGTTGGGTCAGGAAGCCGAGAGGCGGCGTTTGACCGTTTCGTTCACGACTTTGCCATCCACGCTCCGGCCTGCGAGCTTCGCCATCGCCGCCTTCATGACGCGGCCCATGTCCTTCGGGGCCGTCGCGCCGGTTTCGGAGATCGCTTCGGCGACCGCGCGATCGATCGTCTCCTGATCCGCGGCGGGCGGCAGATAGGTCTCGAGGACGCGAATCTCCGCGGCTTCCTTGTCGGCGAGATCCTGCCGGCCGCCCTTGGTGAACTGTTCGATGGAATCGCGCCGCTGTTTGACGAGCGAGCTCACGACCTGCAGCGCCTCGGCATCGTCCAGCGCGCGGCCGCGCTCGACTTCGCGATTCATGAGCGCTGCTTTGAGCATGCGAAGCGTGCTCAAACGAATGGCGTCGTGCTGACGCATCGCGTCGGCGATCGCCCGGGTCACTCCGTCGAGAAACACCATAGGACTACAATCACCCACAGAATACCCGATTGCTGATGAGTCGAAGAGCCTTTGCCGCGGCACTGCTCATAGCGCTGGCCGTGCGCCTGGCCACGCTGCCGCTGCCGGGACACGAGGACGTGCTCAACTGGAAGATCTGGAGCTACGCCGCCGCGCGCGATGTCACCGGCATGTACGGCGTCGGCGGGTCGCCGCCGACCCGCGGCGAGGTCACCTGGGGCGACTACACGGTCGCCATCGACTACCCGCCATTCTTTCTCTACGAATGCAAGCTGCTCGGAGTCGCGTTCGAGACGCTGTATCCGGGATTTCCGAACAACCGCGCGCTCCACCTTTTCGTCAAACTGCCGGTCGTGATCGCCAGCGCGCTCCTGACGGCGCTGCTGTTCTGGACGGTTCGGCGCATCACCGGCCGTGACGGTCCAGCCATGTGGGTGGCGCTCGCGTACTGGCTGAACCCGGCGACGATCGTCGGCGGCGAGATGCTCGGCTATGTCGACCCGGTGTGCTTTCTGCCGGCGTTCGGCGGACTCGTGCTCGCATACTTCCGCCGGCCGTTCTGGGGCGGCGTGCTGATCGCGATTGGCGTCGCCACCAAGCCGCAGGGCATCCTGATCGGGCCGGCGTTCGCGCTGGCGCTCTGGCAGGCTGGCGGCATCGCCGACGTGATGCGGGCCGGCGTCACCTTCGCGGCGACGCTCGTCGCGGTTGTCATGCCGTACGCGTTTCGCGGCGCGATGGGGAACATGTGGCTCGCGCTCGGCTCACTCGGCCCGCGGCGCGATTCGTTGTCGATCTACGCAGCGAACGTCGGGTGGATCATCAACTGGTTCCTGCGGAGCCGCATGGGCGTTCCGGAGATGGGATACCGCGCGTTCCTGCAGCCGGTCCCGCGGCCGCTGGCCATCACGCGGTTCCGTGAGCTCGGCTATCCGAACCCGCGGCCGATCGCGACGGCCGCGGTCGTCGGCTCCACGGCGTGGGCGATGTGGACGGCGCGCCGCACCCGCGACCTGGCGCTCACCGCGGCCGTCGGCGCCTTCACGGTCCACGCATTTTTTCTGATGAACACCGGCGTGCATGAACACCACCAACTGTTCGAGGTGTCGCTGCTGGCGCTCGCGGCGTCGATGCGGCCCCGGCTGCGACCGCTCTTCTTCGTTGTCAGCGGCATCGTCACGCTGAACATCAACTACATCTATGGCGCCGGAATCGGCGTCGGCTGGATTGCGCCAAGGATGATCACGGGAGTGGACCTCAGCGTACTGCTCGCGTTCTTCAACATCGGCGTGTTCGTGTGGTTCGCGCGGCTGCTTGCGCGCGAGGCGGCGGCAGCAGCGGCCGTGCCGGCTACGTCCGGTAGCGCTGCCTGATGCGGACGAGATCGCGCAACGTCGGGACCAGTTCGCTCGTGATCGAGAGCGTACCGCCGTCGACGTCGGTCCAGGCGCGGAGCGGATATTCGACGATGTGCCGTCCGCGCAGTCGCAACAGGACTTCGACGTCGAAGATCCACCGCGACACGAATGGCTCGCCGAACGCCTGATCCGCCACGCCCGTGCGAAACAGCTTCGCGCCGCATTGCGTGTCGTAGCATCCGAGCCCGAAGCTCTGGTCGACGATGGTCATGAAGGCGCGACCGAGATAGTGGCGCAGCGCCGACCGGCGTATGGCCGAGCCGAGGCGTAGGACGCGGCTGCCCAGAATCGCGTCGACGCTGTCGAAATCATACAGACGCGCGAACGCGAAGAACTCGTCGAGCTCGGTCAGCGGCGTCGAGAAATCCGCGTCCCAGTACCCGAACCAGCGCGAGCGATCGAGCAGGCCCGCGCGCCCCGCGAACACGAATCCCTGCCGGATGGCTTCGCCTTTTCCAACGTTTCGCTCGAGGTCGCAGAGTAACACGCGGTCCGACGCGTGCTCCCGCACGCAATCGGCGGTTCGGTCGTTCGATCCGTCGTTCACGAACACGAACCAGACGTCGGGACGCGCGAGCGGAAGGCGGCTGAAATCGAGGCGCGCGGCCTCGTTGAAACAGGGGATGACGATGCAGACCGGTTCGGGCGCGTACGGCAGAGGGTTACGGATTCTGTCCGCCGCGCCCGCGGCCCTGTTGTCCCGGCTGGACGATCGTTCCGGGCGGCACGCCCGGCTGTCCCGGCTGCTGCGGTACCGGCACCATCATGCCGGGCACCGCGACGCCGGTGGGTGCGCCGAACGTGTTCGTCGGCTGGTTCACCCGCTGATTCGGCGACTGGCCGACCGGCTGCGGCTGCTGACCGACGGCGCCGAATCCCTGCGGCGGCACGAAACCGGGAGGCTGATTGACGTTCTGGTTCGTGGCCGGGTTAATCACCTGCGGCTGCGGAAACGCGCCGAAGACCGGCGGACGCGCGCCGCCCGGCGGCGTGTCGTCCGGATCGTCGTCAACGACAGGCTGCGGCATCTGTGGCGGCTGGAACGTGGGCGAGGTGGACGCGGACATCGCGGCCTTTGGCGCCACGGCGGTCGCCATGACCACAATGCGGTCGAACTGCGACTGCGCGTTTGCCGTCGGCACGGCGCGCGGCGCCGCGATGTAGCCGCTGATGCTGCGAAGCAGGATCTCGAGCGCCTCCGCTTCCGGCACGTTGTTCAGCTCGATCACCTGAATCGGACCGCCGGGAATGCGCTCGACGTTCACGATGCGAGTCTGGCCGACGCGCGCCCACTCCTGCATGATCTGGCGCAGCGTCGCGTCCTTCGCTTTGAGCGTCACGCGTCCGTTCTGAATCGTCAGCTGCACCTCCGCGGATGCGGTCGAGGCGGCGAACAGGAACGCAGCGAAAACGGCTCCGAGCGTGATGAACTTCATACGGATTTAGACAGTATACGCGCCGGTTTCGGCCGTGCCTACTTCTTCCGGAAGTAATCGATGACCTGCGCGAGGATATCGTCCAGTGTGTTCCTGGGCGCATAGCCAATCAACGCGCGGACGCGCGACAGGTCGGGCACACGCCGCGGCATGTCCTCGAAACCGGATTCGTACGCCTGATCGTAAGGGATGAACTTGATTGAGGATTTCGAGCCAGACAGGTCGCGAACACGCTCGGCCAGCGCCTTGATGCTGACCTCCTGCGTGTTGCCGATATTGACGACCTGACCGATGGCCTTGGGCTCGGCGATGAGCTTCAGCAGCGCCCCCACCACGTCCGCGACGTGCGTGAACGAACGTGACTGGGTGCCGTCGCCGAACACCGTGATCGGTTCACCCGCAAGCGCCTGCCGGACGAAATTGGGAATGACCATCCCGTACTGTCCGCTCTGGCGCGGTCCGACGGTGTTGAAGAAGCGCACGATGATGACCGGCAGCTTGCGCTCTTTCCAGTACGCCAGAGCCAGGAACTCGTCGATGGCCTTGCTGCAGGCGTACGCCCAGCGGTGCTTCGGCGTGGTCCCATCACGAGATCCGAGTCTTCTCGGAAAGGCACGTCGTTGCTCTTTCCGTACACCTCCGATGTCGACGCAATGACGACCAGCTTCTTCTTCTTGTTCGCATGCTTCAGCACGACTTCAGTGCCGTGCACGTTGTTCTCGATGGTATGGACCGGCTGCTCGACGATGAGCTTGACGCCGACGGCGGCCGCCAAATGGAAGACGACGTCGCTGCGATCGATCAGCTCCGCGAGCAGCGGCTCGTTGTCGACGGTGTCGACGAAGTATTCGAATCCCGCGCGCCCTTTCAGGTGCGCAATGTTTTCGATCGACCCGGTCGAGAGGTTGTCGAGGATCAGCACCTGATGGCCGGCCTCGAGCAGCGCCTCCGTCAGATGCGATCCGATGAAACCGGCCCCGCCGGTGACTAGGGCACGCACAGTCCCTCCTTTACCGCCTGGGCGACGACATCGGCCGCGGCGTCAGTGAGCGCATGATGCAGCGGCAGCGAGAGCACTTCCGCGCATGCGCGGTCCGCTTCCGGACATGCGGCGACTGACTCGTTCGCCAGCGCGCGCTGCCGCGGAATCGGCAGCGGATAGTGGATCAGCGTCTGCACACCCCTCGCTGCGAGAGCGGTCTGGAATGATGCGCGGTTCGCGGTGCGGATCACGAACAGATGATAAACGTGCCCGGCGTCGAATTCCGGGAGGACGCGCGCGCCTGAACGACAGTCCGAGAGCGCCCGGCGGTAGCGTGCCGCGATCTGCCGCCTTCGAGCCGTCCAGCGCGGCAGATAGGCGAGGCGCGCGCGCAACACCGCAGCCTGCAGCTCGTCGAGGCGCGAATTGATGCCGAACGCATCGTGCCGATAGTGCGCCGACTGCCCGCCGTTGCGCAGCCGCCGCAGCCGGTCGGCGAGAGCACTGTCGTTCGTCACGACCGCGCCGCCGTCCCCGAGCGCGCCGAGGTTCTTGGTCGGATAGAAGCTGAACGCCCCGGCCAGCCCGAACGTTCCGACCGGCCGGCCGTTCGCAGTCGCCAGATGTGCCTGGCAGCAGTCCTCGATCACCGCGACGCCGTGTTTCGACGCGATCCGCTCGATCGCCGGCATGTCCGCGGGCTGTCCGTACAGATGGACCGGCAGGATCGCGCGCGTGCGCGGCGTGATGGCCGGTTCGATCTCCTTTGGGTCGATTGTCAGGCGCAGCGGATCGACGTCGGCGAACACCGGCCTCGCGCCGGTCATCATGATGGCGAGCGCCGAAAACGCCGCGGACAGCGGCGAAGTGATGACTTCGTCGCCGGGGCCGACTCCGGCTGCTCGCAGTGTCAGCGCGATGGCGTCGGTGCCGCTGCCGACGCCGACGGCGTGCGCGGTGCCGCAGACGCGAGCGAATTCGGCTTCGAACGCCTCGACTTCGGGGCCGAGGATGAACCAGCCGCGCGCGACGACGCGCTCGATCGCCGCCGCGACGTCAGCGGCGTCCTCGCCGGGAGTCAGCGACAGAAAGGGAATCGACGCCCCGATCACACGCGCGCTTCTTCTTCGACGTAGCGGTGGACGTGCTGGCGGTAGAACGCAATCGTCCGCTCGAGGCCGTCGGCGAGCGCGACGGACGGCGTCCATCCGGTCGTGCGCTTGAACTTCGTCGAGTCGGCGTAGAAGCTGCCGATGTCGATCACCTTCTTGTCGGCGGGCCACTCGACGTACTGCACGGATCCGGCGCCCGCGATCTTGACGAGCAACGCGGCGAGGTCGCGGTGGCTGATCGGCCCGTCGCCTCCGACATTGAACGCCAGTCCGTTGCAGGCGTCGCTCGCGCCCGCGCGCAGGAAGGCGTCCGCGGCGTCGTCGACGTAGACGAAGTCGCGCAACTGCGAACCGTCGCCGTAGATCTGGATCGTGCCGTTCTCGATCGCGAGACGGATGAACCAGCCGATGAATCCCTGGCGGTTGTGTTTGATCAGCTGCCGCGGTCCGTACACGTTCGTCAGCCGCAGCGAGCACGCGCGCACGCCGAAGACGTTGTTGTAGACGAGATGGTAGTACTCGCCCGCCGCCTTGTTGATCCCGTTGACGTCCGTCGGGCGCACGAGATGCGACTCGTCTACCGGGAGCGAGTCAGGCTTGCCGTAGACCTGCCGCGTGCCGGCGAACACCACTTTTACCTTCGGGTTGTGGTTGCGGCACGCCTCGAGCACCGTGAGCTGGCTCCGGCAGTTGATGTCGAGGTCCGTATACGGATCCCGCATGCTGTCGATGTGGCTGACCTGTCCCGCGAGGCTGAAAATCACGTCGCGGTCGCGCACGAGATAGTTCATCGTCGACTGCTGCCGGATGTCCGCGATGTTGACCGTCAGCGCGTCGGCAATTCCGTCGATGTTGAAGAGGTTGCCGCCGTAATCGGTGATCAGCGAGTCGACGAGGATGACGTCGGCACCGAGCTCCACGAGCCGGCGGGCGAGGTTGCTGCCGATGAAGCCGAGTCCGCCGGTGATCATCACGCGGCGTCCGCGGTAGAACTCGAGGTGCGGGTTCACACGCGCGGCGGACCCGTGTAGACGCGGTTGGCCGGATCGGCGGCGCGGCGCGCGAGCGGCAACACCCCCGGCCTCAGATGCTCGCGTCGCACGACGAGCGCGTACCACAGCAGCATCAGGTCGCGAGCGACGCGGAACAGCCGGCGGTAGTTGAAGAACTGCGACCGGCCATGGGTCCGGTGGAAATGGTGGACCGGCACCTCGACGACGCGGAAGCCGGCGTCCTGGATCTTCTTCATCATCTCGACGCAGATGATGCCGCTCGTCTTGTCAAGGTTGATCGTCTCGAAGATCGCCCGTCGCATCAGTCTGAAGTCGCAGTCGACGTCGCGCAGGCGGATGCCGAACAGCAGGCTCACGACGTGGTGATAGATCCGGCCGATGACGATCCGGTGGAACGGGTCGGAGCGGCTGATTTTGTAGCCGTTGACCAGGTCCGTGTCGGCGCTCAGGCCCGCCCAGAGCAGGGAGAGCTCCGAGGGATCGTACTGCGCGTCGCCGTCCGTATAGAAGATCAGCTCTTTCGTCGCGGATCGAAATCCCGTCTGCAGCGCGGCTCCGTAGTCGCGGTTGGTCGGATGGTGCACGGCACGCACCTGCGGGTAGGTGCGGGCGAGCTCGTCCGCGATGTCCGCCGTGCCGTCGGCGCTGCCATCGTCCACGACGATGATCTCGAAGTCCGGCGTCAGCTCCGATGCGGCCTTCACCGTGCGGATCACCATGCTCGCAATGGTCCCGCTGTCGTTATAGGCCGGAAAGAAAACGCTCAGACCCGCAGGCGTGCAGGCGGGGGCGATTGACATGTGAAAAAGCCCCTAAACCATAGCACGGAATGACTATCGACCGCGACGCGCGATCAGCCGCCAGGGTGTGATCGCCGATTCGAGCATCACCAACGTCGACATCTTGGAAACGCCTTCCCGCCGCTCGACGAAGGTGATCGGGATTTCGGCGATCTGTTTGCCGAGCGTCGCCGCGGCGTAGAGCATCTCGACGAGAAACGAGTATCCGTCCGACTGGAAGCGATCGAGCGGCAGCGCGGCCAGCGCGTCGCGGCGCCAGCAGCGAAATCCGGCGGTGCAGTCCCTGACGGTCAGACGCGTCACGGTCCTAACGTACTGATTCGCGAAGCGGCTGAGCAGCCGCCGTCGCAACGGCCAGTTGACGACCGCTCCACCCTCCACGTACCGCGATCCGATGACGACTTCCGCATTCGACGTCGCGGCGACGAGCGCCGGCACTCGCGCCGGGTCGTGAGAGAAGTCGGCGTCCATCTGGCAGATGCAGTCGTAAGGCCCGTTCAGCGCCCAGCGGATGCCGTCGATGTAGGAACGCCCGAGCCCGCGGCGTCCGGTACGGTGGATGACGTGAACGCGGCCGTGACGCGCGCGGGACAGTTCGTCCGCGAGCTGTCCAGTGCCATCGGGCGATCCATCGTCGACGACGAGCAGGGACACGCCGTCGAGCGCCATCAACTCGTCGATCAGCCTCGGAAGGTTTTCGCGCTCGTTGTACGTCGGCACGATGACGAGCGTGCGATCCGTCATGTCGCAAATCGGAAGTTGATGATGTCGCCGTCCTGAACGACGTACTCCTTGCCCTCGAGACGCACTTCGCCGTGGTCCCGGCACGCCGCCATCGAGCCCCGGCCGGTGAGCGCGTCATACGCGACGACCTCGGCCCGGATGAACCCTCGCGCGATGTCGCTGTGGATTTCGCCGGCGGCGAGCTGCGCCGCCGTGCCCCGCGGAATCGACCACGCGCGGCATTCGTCCTCGCCGACGGTGAAGAACGAAATGTAGCCGAGGAGCTCGTAGCTGGCGCGGATGACGCGGTCCAGTCCGGACTCCGAGACGCCGAGATCCGCCAGGAAGGCGGCGGCATCCGCCGGCTCGAGCTGGGCAATCTCGAGCTCGATTTTCGCGCAGACCGCGGCGGCGACGACCGCGGTCCGCGAGAGGAACGGCGTCAATCCCATATCCGCCGCGATGGCAGTCAGGGGCTGCCCGGCGCGTGACTCGCCGACGTTGACGACGATCAGCAGTGGCTTCGCCGTCAGGAACTGGAAGCCGCGAAGGCGCCGCAGATCCTCGCCCCCGAGCTCCAGTGCGCGCAGCGGGGTGCCCCCTTCGAGCGCTCTCGCGCACGCGGCGATAAGGTCGCGTTCCTTCTCGAGATCGGCGGTGCGCGCCTTTTTCAGGTCCTTTTCCAGCCGCTCCATGCGCCGCTCGGCAACGCCAAGGTCCGCCAGGACGAGCTCGTCTTCCATGGCCTGTGCGTCGCGTGCGGGATCGATCGAGCCTCCGGGATGCGGCACGGCCGGATCATCGAACCCATGAACCACGTGGACCAGCGCGTCCGCGTTCTTGTAGGCGACGACGTCAACGAGCGCCTTCGTAGCAGTGCCGGTTGCGGCGAGGTCAGTGAATTCCACCGTCGCCGGGACGCGTTTCTTCGGGTTGTACATCGCCGTCAGGCGATCGAGGCGGACATCCGGCACCTTCGAAATGCCGACGTTTGTTTCGCCTTTGCCATGTGCGGCCCGGCCGGTGCCAGCCGCACTGGTCATCAGCTGAAAGAGGGTCGTCTTGCCGGAGGACGCAAATCCGATGAGGGCGGCGCGCAGCATGCGAAACCCGGAATCGTACCAGAACCCAGTCTGACCTCTCCGACTCCAGTCCGACCTGGGTCCGACCTCAGTCCGACCGACCCGTGGGGCGATAATAGGGCGAAAATTCGGCGTAACCCACTGATGTTACAGATATTGCGGTTGACATCGACTGGACGCACGTCTACTATTTCCGTGGAATTTTGTGGAGAAAAGTGGATTGAAGGGGTTGGTGTCTCGTGTTTAGGGGCCACGAGGCGGCTCGTATAGATGACAAGGGGCGACTCAAGGTGCCCAACGTCTTCCGCGCGGTACTTGAGAGCAAATACGGGCGCGAGGTGTTCCTGACGAGCCTCACCGGCGAGTATGCGCGCATCTACCCGATGCCGGTGTGGGCGGAGTTCGAAGAGAAGCTCGGAAAGATGCCGTCGACGCATCCGTCTCGCCTTCGATTCCAGGACCGCGTCAATTTTTTCGGCCAGGTCGCCGAGCTCGATTCACAGGGACGGCTCCTCATTCCCGCACGCCTGCGCGAGACCGCGACGATCAGCGGAGACGTGGACGTGCTCGGGCAATACAGCTGGCTCGACGTGTGGAACCACGATCGTTTCCTCACCAAGCTGCAGCGCGAACCGTACACCGACGACGACGCGCGGGCGCTTGCGGAGCACGGAATCTGATGCACGTTCCCGTCATGACGTCGGAAGCTCTTTCGTACCTGCAGCCGCAGCGCGGAGGACTTTTCGTCGACTGCACCGCCGGTCTCGGCGGGCACTCGCGCGCGCTGCTCGAGGCGGGCGCCGACCGTGTCATCGGCATCGATCGCGATCCCGACGCGCTGGCGGCTGCGCGCACCGGCCTCGCCCGGTGGGGCGATCGGGCAGAGCTCGTCCACGCCGACTATCGCGCGATCGCCGATATCCTCGACAGCCGTCGAATTGTTCACGTCGACGGCGCTCTGGCCGATCTTGGCGTCTCGTCGATGCAGTTCGACGCCCCGGGCCGGGGATTCAGTTTTCAGCGGGACGAACCGCTCGACATGCGCATGGACCGGACCGCCGGCGAGACCGCCGCCGACATCGTGGCGCGGTCTGATGAGACGGATCTCGCGGACGCCATTTTCCGGTACGGTGAAGAGCGCTTCTCGCGCCGCGTCGCGCGTGCAATCGTCCGCGCGCGCGGCGAGTCACCGATTACGACGACGGGCCGCCTCGCCGAAATCGTGCGACGCGCGATTCCCCGGCGCGGCCCCGCGCGAATCGATCCGGCGACACGCACCTTCCAGGCGCTGCGCATCTGGGTCAACCGGGAGCTCGATGGTCTGGACGGATTTCTGCGCACCGCGGCCGGCCGGCTGCGTGCCGGCGCGCGGCTGGTCGTCATCACGTTTCACTCGCTCGAGGACCGCATTGTAAAGCACACCTTTCGGGCGCTCGCGCAGGGCGACGACGCGGTCGTCAGTGTCCTGACGAAGAAGCCGATCGTGCCAGCCGATGCCGAGATCCGCGCGAATCCGCGTGCGCGCAGCGCGAAGCTCCGCGCCGCCGAGAGGCTGTCCCATGCCTGAGAACTTCGAGTACGCCATCAAAAAGGACGTTCGCAACAACGCGATCGTCCGCGAAGTAGACGAGAACCGGCAGCGCGAGATGTGGAAATCCGCCGGTCTCGGCGCGTTTCTCGTCGCGGTTCTGCTCTTCTCCGCATGGCAGCACTTCGAGCTTCTGCGCCACGGCTACCAGATCGAAGAGCTGCAGCGGCAGCGCGCCGCCGAAGAGGACATCAATCGCCGTCTGCGGCTTGAAATCGAGACGCTGCAGTCACCGAAGCGGATCGAGAAGCTCGCGCTCGAACAGCTCCATCTCGTGGTGCCCGGCAAAGACGAAGCGGTCGTGATCGAGCGCCTCGTCCCCGCGGAGCCTCCGGCGAAGTCCATCGTCGCACGGCGGTGACATGAACCCGGCGATGTCCTTCGACTGGCGCGTCACGCTGAAGAGGCGAATCCTGACAGTGGCCGCGATCCTCGCCGCCTGGGTCGGCGTGATCGAGGCGCGGCTTGTCTTTCTGCAG
>DASQHH010000876.1:0-7805 GCA_035632195.1 Vicinamibacterales bacterium | reverse complement strand
GGGGCCCCTACCAGACGACGATCGGAGACTACGATCCCGGTGTCATGAGATGCGCGGTCGACGTGCCGGCATCCATGATCCAGACGCCACCCTGCTTGTTGTTGTCGGGGAGGCCGAGCGACTGCGCCGTTGCGCCCGGCACCGCGATGGTCGTGTGAATGCGCGCGTGCTCTTTGTCCGGTGCATTCATCGTGAGCCAGACGGAGCCGAACTCCGGCTTCGCCCGCGTGCCATTCTTTTCGGCGGCGTCGATTGCGGCCTGACGCGCGGCGCGATCGGTGATCGCAGCGTACTTCAGGTTCTGCGCGACGCGATCGAGGTTGGCGATGCTCGTGCACTGCACCGCGAACGGCTGCTTGCCGGGCATGCCCGACCAGTCGTAGCAGACCAGCCGGTTGGTCCCCTTGCGGAGTGTCTCGTAAGTGCCGTCGGTCTTCCACTTGATGACCGTGGCCCCGTCTTTCAGGTTCCGCGGCGCGGGGGTGAGCGCCTTTTCGAGCGCCGGGTCGGTCGGCGCCGCCGGCGCCTGGCCTGGTGCCTGGGCGACCGCGATGGCCGACGCCGCCGCGAAGCCGAGTAGAACTGCAATCGTCCGCTTCATTCAGGATCCCTCCAGCTGCTTTTGACTACGATACCCCACGCGAGGTTTCAACCGCGCAACATCATGTCACAGCGGCGGGACCCTAGCGAGAAGCCCGAGCAAACCGAAGAGGACGACGGGTGCGACGGCGTGGCTGTTCTCGCCGTGGACCAGCAGCGTCACCGTTGCGCCGACCATGATGCAGGCCAGCGCCGCGCAGGCCCATTTCCGAGTCCGGGGCGCAACAAGTGCCAGTCCGCACACGACTTCGGCGGCGCCGATGAGCGGCCGGCTCCAGTCCGGATAGCCCCACCGCGCAAACATTGCCACCCACCGGGATGCCGCCCCGAACTTCGCGGTGCCGGCCAGGCAGAACTCAGCCGCCACTAGAATCGTCAATGTCCAGACGCCGATGCGCTTGTAAGTCATGGACGCATCGTGGGGACCGGCGACGTGAAAAGCGACTCACAAGAATCTCAAAAAGGCCTCATCGCGTTCGGTGAGTTCGAATTCTCGCAGGGGGGGATGCGCCTGACGCGCAGAGGAGCGCCCGTCCGGCTGACCGGCCAGCCGCTGCAGCTTCTGATGCTCCTGGTGGAGGAGCCGGGGCGCATCGTGACGCGCGAGGAAATCCGTGTGCGCCTCTGGCCCGACACGACCGTGGAGTTCGATCACAGCCTCGACGTGGCGCTCCATCGTCTGCGCACCGCGCTCGGCGACAACGCGCGGTCGCCCGTGTTCATCGAAAGCGTTCCGCGAGTCGGCTATCGGTTCCTCGGCCCGGTCCGCACCCTGCGCAGCCGCACCCCGGCGCGGTGGTCCCCCTCAGCCCGGATGACCGTTTACGCGCTGGTCGGCGTCATCGCGATTCTCTTCCTGCTGCTAGTCGTCTCACGCCGGCAGTACGGCGAGGTCATCATGCGCCAGCCGCACGCCTCTCGCGCCGCGCCGGTGCACTGATCCCATTTTCGGGATTCTGGCATTCCGCGTCCGGACGGTCCGGCGCGCCGCCGCACGCATTTCCGGCCCGAACGGCGGGCACAACGCTTGCTGAAATTCAGCACACACTGATGTCACAACTGAAGCTCGCTCTCCGAACGCTCCGTTTGAATCCGACGTTTACCGTCGGCGCCGTGCTGACGATTGCGCTCGGCATCGGCGCGAACACGGCGCTGTTTTCCGTCTTCGACCGTCTCATCCTCCGTCCGATCACGCTGCAGAATCCCGGCTCGCTCGTGGCCCTTTGGGTCGAGAACCCGGCGCTGAACCTCCTGGCGCCGGCGGTGTCGTGGCCGCGATACGAGGACATCCGTGCCAGCGCGAAGGCGTTTGCGACCATCGCCGACAGCGCGTTCGACAACTTCACGCTGACCGGCAACGGCGATCCGCAGCAGCTGAACGGCCTGCGCGTGACGGCGAGCTTCCTTTCGACGATCGGCATCACGCCCGCGTTCGGGCGCAACTTCACGCCGGAAGAGGACGTTCCGAACGGACCGAACGTCTGCATCCTCAGTCACGAGCTGTGGAAGACGCAGTTCGGCAGCCGCCCGTCCATCATCGGCGAGACGATCCAGTTGAACGGCCAGTCGTGGGAGGTCGTCGGCATCCTGCCGCCGCGTCTCAGCAACCCGTTCAACCAGACGCAGGTCCTCGCGCCCCGCGTGAGTGAAGTCACGGGACTGACGAAGCAGCAGGTGGACGCCGCCGCCGGATACTCGCAGCCGGTCGGGCGGTTGAAGCCCGGCGTCACGCTGGAGCAGGCGGCCGCCGAGCTCAAGGCGCTCGACCGCAGCTACCACGAGCGCTTTGCGACGCGGCTCGACGCGAACAACGCCGTCCTGGCGCGCAACTTCGTCGAGACGCTGACCGGCAACCTGCGCCCGACCTTCTACACGCTGCTCGGCGCCGTCGGCGTCGTGCTGCTGATTGCGTGTGCGAACGTCGCCGCTCTGTTCCTCAGCAAGATCTCCGCGAGGCAGAAGGAGATAGCCATCCGGCAGGCACTCGGCGCGTCGCGCACCGACGTCATCGCGCAGTTCCTGACCGAGAGCCTCGTGCTCGCCGCGATCGCCGGCTTCGTCGGGACGCTGTTCGCGATGTGGGCGCTGTCCGCCATCCAGTGGGCGTTCGCAAAGCAGCTGCCGCAGGGGACGGCGCTGTCGATCGACTGGCGGAGCCTGGTGTTCACCGCCGGTGTGACGCTGGCGAGCGCGCTGCTCGTCGGGATCGTGCCGTCCTGGCAGGCGTCGCGGTCGGCCGTCGGCGACGTGCTGAAGGACGCCGGACGCGGCTCATCGCCCGCGCGGGGCGGCCGCTTCCGCGCCGCGCTCGTCGTCGCCGAGGTCGCGCTGTCCACGGTGCTGCTGGTCGGTGCCGGCCTGTTGCTCGCGAGCTTCGTCAAGCTGCAGCGTACGCCGCCCGGTTTCGAGCCGCGCGGCGTCGCCACGGCGTTCGTCGGCGTGCCGGTGACGCGCTATCCGACGAACAAGCAGCAGGCGGAGTTCTTCACCCAGGTCATCGATCGCCTGCGATCGACGCCGGGCGTGCGGTCCGCGGCGGCCGTCATCGGGCTGCCGCTCTCCGGTTTCAACCCCCGCTCGCCCTACGCGGTCGGCGGACGCGAGGTGCCGCCGCTTCCGCAGCGCCCCATCGCCCAGCTCGACATCGTCAGCGACGACTACTTCAACGCGCTCCGCATTCCGATTCGGCAGGGCCGCGGGTTCAACGCCGCGGACCGCGACGGCGCGCCGCAGGTCTGCGTCATCAACGAGACGTTCGCGAAGCGGTTGTTCCCGGGCGAGTCGCCGCTCGGGCACACGCTGCTCCGCGGCGCCAAGGCGGACGTGGCGATGGAAATCGTCGGCATCGCGGCCGACGTCAAGTCGAACGGCCTGAACGCGCCCGCGCCCGACGAAATCTACTATCCGATGCCGCAGCTCGGACGCCCGGGGATGGCGATCATCGCGGCGACGGACAACGACCCCGCCGCGCTGCAGGCGGTCATGCGATCCGCCGTCGCCTCGGTGGACAAAGACCAGCCGATTTCGGTGTTCGCGACCCTGGACAGCTCGGTCGCGCAGAGCCTTGGCAATCAGAAGATTCTTGCGTCGCTGACGGCGATGTTCGCCGCCGCCGCGCTCGCCCTTGCCGCGCTCGGGCTCTACTCGGTGGTGGCGTACGCGGTGGCGCAGCGGACCGGAGAGATCGGTATCCGCATGGCGCTCGGCGCGCAGCCGCGTCAGGTGGTGGCGCTCGAGCTGAGCCGCGGGCTGAAGCTGGTGGTCGCGGGTCTGGTGGCGGGACTGGCGAGTTCGGCCGGCGCGGGACGACTCATTCGAACCCTGCTGTTCGACGTGCAGCCGCTCGATCCCGTCGTCTATGCCAGCGTGGCCGCGCTGTTCGCGCTCGTAGCCACGCTGGCCTGTCTGGCGCCGTCGCTGCGCGTCGCGCGGATCGATCCGCTCGTCGCGCTGCGCGCGGACTGACGTCTACGCCGGCTGGACGTTCTCGGCGCGCGGACCCTTCGGGCCCTGTCCCTTGTCGAACGTCACGGCCTGCCCCTCGCGCAGGTCGTCGAACCGGATCCCTTTACATGCGGAGTTGTGGAAGAAGTACTCGCTCCCGTCGCTGCCGACGATGAAGCCGAATCCCTTTTCGCTGACCAACCGCTTCACCGTCCCGTTCATAGCCGCCATCGTGATCTCCTTGTCGTAGTCGCGTCGATCGAAGACGTCGAACGCCGCACCTCGAATCCGAACCTACCCGAGAGGATTCCTGTTGCTCCGCGTGGTCGCACTGATCTGCAGATCGTACCCGTTGGGCGTCGTCGTGTGATAGCTCTTGTAATTGGACGTGTGAATGTCGCCGCGTCCGCCCGTGTCGACGCGCGCCGTCAGCCCGCGCTTCTGCAGCTCCTCGGCCACTTTATCCGCGTCGAACGGCGTGATGCCGAACGCGATGTGGCCGATGCCCGCGGGCCGCGGAGCGCCCGGCGCGGCGCCGCGGCCGCCGCCGCCGCGGCGGATGATGGCATCGCCGATGTCGCCGATCTCCACCTGATTCTGGCTGCCCTCGTCCGTGCCCAGCTTCCATCCGAGGAGCGCGTTGTAGAACGCCGCGGACTCCTTGTAGTTCGGGCACTCGAACGAGAGGTGATCCAGCCAGATCGTCTTCCAGTTCGTCGGCTCGAACGGGGCGGGCGCCGACGTCTTGCCCATGGCCATTCCCTGGCGGCGGTTCTTCCGGTTGCCGTTGCTGATCTGCAGATCGAAGCCGCCGGGATCCTTGACGTGGAAGCTCTGAAAATCCTTGCCCTGGTTGTCGGCAACGGGATTCAGTCCGCGCTTCTTCAGCTCGGCTTCGACTTTCTTCGCGTCCCACGGCTCGATGCCAAAGCAGAAGTTGTCGAAGACGGCATTTCGCGGAGCGGCAGGACCGCGGCCGCCGCCGCGCCCTCCGCGTCCGCCGGCATCCGGCGGAGGAGTCGCGGGAGCCGGAGGGGCCGGCGGCGCAACATATCCGCCGCGGATGATCAAGCCGCCCCAGTCGCCGATATCCAGCACGGCCTGCTTGCCGTCGTCGCTCCGGATCTTCCAGTTCATCAGCGCCTGATAGTACGCCGCCTCTTTCGGGTAGTCGGCCACCTGGCAGGACAGATGATCAAGAAGGACCGTCTTCCATCCCGTGGGCTCGAACGGCAGCTTGGCCGGCGTGGGATCGCATCCCGGCGTTCCCGCGCGCGCGCCGCCGCACTGGCCCTGCGCAAAGGCCGCGGCCGGGCGCACGGCGACCGCCAGGCCCAGCGCCGTCAGCAGTTGCCGGCGCGACAGTCTTCCGCGGTCGAAGTCCCGAAACAGCGTGGCCAGGTCGCGGTCGCTCATGAGGTCCCCTCCGGAGACTCCTGAGTATGCGACCGGACGTTGGAGCTTGGCAAGGCAGGAATCGGGGGGCACCGATTATCCGTGCACGCCCGGCGCCTCGTGTCCGCTCCGCTCGACGTATTCCGCGTAGGACCCCGGATAAAGATGAGGCTGGGCCTCGGTTCCGCTTTCGCCGCCGAGCTCGATGACGCGATTGCTGAGCCGCCGCAGGAACGACCGGTCGTGCGATACGAACAGCATCGTGCCGTCGAAGTCTTTCAGGGATTCCAGCAGCATTTCCTTGGTGGCCAGGTCCAGATGGTTGGTCGGTTCGTCCAGGACCAGGAAGTTCGGCGGGTCCAGCAGCATCCTTGCCAGCACGAGCCGGGTTTTCTCGCCACCCGACAGCGACCGGATCTTCTTGTCCACGTCGTCGCCCGAAAACTGAAACGCGCCGGCGAGGTTCCGCAGCGCGCCGATGGATTCCTGCGGGAAGTCCTGGCGCAGCTGCTCCTCGACGGTCAGATCCGCATTGAGCAGGTCGAGCGACTGCTGCGCGAAGTAGCCCATTTTGAGGCTCGCGCCGAGGCGCACCGATCCGCGATCGGGCGCGACCTGTCCGGCGACCATCTTCAGCAGCGTCGATTTGCCCGCACCGTTCCTGCCCATCACGCACCACCGCTCGCCGCGTCGGATCGTCATGTTCAAGCCGTCATGGACGATGCGGCGGCCGTACGATTTCGAGAGATCTTCGAGGACCGCGACCTGTTCGCCCGACCGCGGCGGCGTCCGGAAGTCGAAGTGGACGACCTGCCGGCGCTTGGGGAGCTCGATCTTCTCGCTCTTCTCGAGGGCCTTGACGCGGCTCTGCACCTGCGCCGCCTTCGCGGCGTGCGCGGCGAAGCGCTCGATGAAGCGCTGCTCTTTGGCGAGCATCGCCTGCTGCCGCGCGTACGCCGCTTCGCGGTTGGCTTCGCGGATGGCACGTTCGCGCTCGTAGAAGTCGTAGTTTCCCGAGTACATCGTGACCTCGCCGTCGTCGATCTCCGCAATCTTCGAGACGACGCGGTTCATGAATTCGCGGTCGTGGGACGTCATCAGCAGCGCGCCGTCCCGCGTCTTCAGGAACCGTTCGAGCCAGACGATCGATTCGATGTCGAGGTGGTTCGTCGGCTCGTCCATCAGCAGGGCGTCGGGCCTGCCGAGGAGCACGCGCGCCATCGCGACGCGCATCTTCCAGCCGCCCGACAGCGCGCCGACGTCGCCGTCGATCTGGTCGTCCTCGAAGCCGAGCCCGTGCAGCACCTCACGTGCCTGCGATTCGAGCGCGTAGCCGCCAAGGTGGTCGTACTCCTCCTGAACCTCCCCGAATCGCGCGAGGACGCCGTCCATATCTTTGCAGGCGGGGTCGCTCATCGCGTGCTGAAGACGTTCGAGCTCGTGATGGAGATCGCCCACACGGCCGCTGCCGAGAATCGCCTCGTCGAGCACCGACCGTCCCGAACTGTCCTCGACGTCCTGACGGAAGTAGCCAATCGTCAGCTTCTTCGGAATCTGAATCGTGCCTTCGTCGGGCTCTTCTTCGCCGGTGATGAGACGGAACAGCGTCGTCTTGCCGGAGCCGTTCGGACCGACAAGGCCGACCGTCTCGCCGGGATTGAGCTGCAGCGACGCGTCGACGAAAAGAATCTGCTTGCCGTACTGCTTACTGATGCCGGTCAGCGAAATCATGCAAACTGTAATAGTGGCGCTGACCGCGACGATCTACAAGTTCGACATCGACCTCGCCGACTCGGATCGCAGCGTCTACGAGACGCTCGCGCTGCAGGCGGCGCGGCATCCGTCCGAGTCGGAGGAGTACCTGGTGACGCGCGTGCTCGCGTACGCGCTGGAGTTCGCCGTCGGCATCGCGTTCTCCGGCGGGGGCCTCTCGGAACCCGGCGAACCGGCCATTGCCGTTCGCGACCTGACCGGTGCGATGCGCGTCTGGATCGACATCGGGATGCCGGACGCGGCACGGCTGCACAAGGCCGCGAAGGCGTCGCCGCGCGTCGCGGTGTACACGCACCGGGATCCCGGACGGCTGCTGGCGAACCTCGCGGGCGAGCGCATCCACCGCGCGGCGTCGGTCGAGATCCACGCGATCGATCCCGCACTGGTCGCCGCTCTCGCCACGCGCCTCGACCGGCGCATGGCGTTCGCATTGTCCGTTGCTGAGAGAGAATTGTTCATCGCGCTGAGCGCCGAAACGCTGACGGGGTCGGTTGTGGACTACCGACTCGCGACTGACGACTGAGTTCGGAGCGCGAGCCCTTCAGGCGAGCGAGTGCGCTCGGCTCAAGCCTCGCGCTCCGTTGATAACTCCC
>DASQHH010000875.1:0-7808 GCA_035632195.1 Vicinamibacterales bacterium | reverse complement strand
GAGGCCCGTCCGGTCGTGATCGACGAGCTCCAGGATCCCGCCGACGCCGGAGGCGACAATCGGCAGTCCCGCGGCCATGGCCTCGAGAACCGCGTTGGGAAAGGCTTCCGAACGCGACGGCAGGACGAACAGGTCCGCGTTCTCGAGCCGCGCCGGGACGTCGTCGCGATGGCCGAGAAACGCGAATACGTGCTGCAGCCGCCGCGCGTCGACGCGGGCCAGAAGCGCTTCGAGCTCTGGTCCGGCGCCGACGATTTCGAACCGGGCGTCGGGAATTCGCGCCAGGACCTTCACCGCCGCGTCGATCAGCACGTCGTGACCTTTTTCAGGCCGCAGGTTCGCGACGACGATGACGGTGCGCAGCGGCCGTCCACCACAGCGGCGCACAGGAAACTGATCGAGCGACAAGCCGTTCGGAATGACCGCGATCTTCCGGCGCGGCACGCGTTCAGACCTCAGCCGGGACGCCGCCGCCTCGGAGTTCGCGACGATGGTGTGCGCGCACGCGTACGCGGCGCGCTGCAGCGCCAGCTCCGCCGTCGACTTGCCGGGATTGAGTTCCCGGCGGCTGCCGATCCGCACCGGGACGCCGGCGAGTGCGGCGCCGGGAAGGGCAAAGATGTTCGACGGCATCTCCGTCGTCTGCACGAGAGCGAGACGGTTCGCGCGGCACCACCGCGCAAACGACCAGAGGTGCCGCGCCACGTCGAGGCGGCGGAAGCTCGCGACCGGAAACTGCGCGACAGACGACGCCGCCTCGGCAACCCGGCCGAACCACCGGCCGCTGGCGTGGAAGCACGCCACGTGGATCTCCCAGCGCGCGGCGTCGAGGCGGCGCACGAGCTCGGTCATCTGCCGCTCGGTCCCGCCGGGCTCGAAGCTGGTCATCACGATCCCGATCGGGATCCGCGTTGCGCCCGTTCCGTCGCTCGGCAGCACGCGGTCAATCTGAGCAAGCGAGGTGCCAGTCGAGTTCTCGAAAAGCGGTCGCGTTTTCCCTTATCGCGCCTCGGCCGCGAGGCGGGTGGGAAACGCAGGTGTGGAGATGGGAAAACGGGCGCGTGCCGCGTAGAGCTGGCACCATCGCTCGAACACGACGAGCTGCCACAACCGCAGGGTATGGTCGCGCCGGCCTGACAGATGCTCGTCGACGATGCGCATGATGAACGGCGGTTGGAAGTAGCCGCGCTGCAGGCTCGACGCCGACAGCAGCGTATCGGCGAAGAGCTCGCGGAGGTTGCCGCGGAACCAGACGCCAAGCGGCACGCCGAAGCCCTGCTTCTTGCGTTCGATGATGGCGCGGGGCAGCAGCTGAGCGGCGACTTCCTTGAGCACGTGCTTCCGCCGTCCGTCGCGAATCTTCATCGAGGCTGGAAGGCTCGAGGCGAGCGTGAGGACTTCGTTGTCGAGCAGCGGCACGCGCGACTCGATCGAATGGGCCATGCTCATGCGATCGACCTTCGTGAGCACGTCCTCGGGCAGATACGTCTCCGCATCGAATCGCATCATCTGCGTCGGCCAGGAGAGGTGTGCGTAGCGGTCGAAATGCGTCGAAAGCCGCGCTTCGGGATCGGCTTCGGCGAGGGCTGACCGCACGTCCGGCGACAGCAGCGCCGGCTTCTCGTCGGCGCTGAAGAAGCGAACCGAGTCGATGTAGCGACCCCTCTCGCTGCGCCCGACGTGCCGCAGGAAGTTCTTGCCCCGCACTCCGTGCGGCAGCCGCGCGGCCGTCATCGCGGCGACCCGCCGCAGCGCTCGCGGACCGTATCGATCGAATGCCACCACGCGCGGATGCGGCAGATACCGGTCGTATCCGCCGAACAGCTCGTCGCCGCCGTCGCCCGACAGGACCACCGTGACGTGCCGGCGCGCCATCTCCGAGACGTACCACGTCGGAATCGCCGACGCGTCCGCGAACGGCTCGTCGAAGTGCGCGATCAGCCGGTCGAGGATCGCAACGGCGTCCGGCTTGACGACGAATTCGTGGTGATCGGTGCCGAAATGGTGCGCGACCGTCCGAGCGTGCTCCAGCTCGTCGAACTCCGGCACGTCGAAGCCAATCGAGAACGTCTTGACGCGCCGGCCGCTCGCTTCGGCCATCAGGCCGACGACGAGGCTCGAATCGATGCCGCCCGACAGGAACGCGCCCAGCGGGACGTCGCTGAGCAGATGCGACTTGACCGCATCGGCGAGCGTCGCGCGCAGTTCGCCGATCGCGTCCGCTTCCGATCCGCGGTACGTCTCCTCCGCGGGCAGCTGCCAGTACCGCTGGACGTCGATGCGGCCGTCCTGCCACGTCAGCACGTGCCCCGGGGGCAGCTTCCGGACGCTCGTGAAAATGGAGCCGTCCTGCGGCGTGTACAGAAACGAGAGGTAGTGATCGAGCGCGCCGGGGTCGAGATCGCGCGGAACGTCCGCAGCCTCGAGCAGCGATTTGATCTCCGAACCGAAATACAGACGTCCACCGGCGGCCGCGTAGTGCATCGGCTTGATGCCGATCCGGTCCCGCGCCACGACGAGGCGGCGCGCGGGGGCGTCCCAGATGGCGAAGCCGAACATCCCGCGGAGCCGCTGCACGCAGGCAGTGCCCCATTCTTCGTACGCGTGGACGATCGCTTCCGTGTCGGTATTTGTGTAGAACTCGTGGCCGGCCGCCTCGAGCTCGCGCCGAAGAGCGGGGAAGTTGTAGATCTCTCCGTTGAAGACAATCCAGATCGTGCGGTCCTCGTTGTGAATTGGCTGATGGCCGCTGGCGAGATCGATGATGCTCAGGCGCCGCATCCCGAGCGCGACCCCCGGCTCGACGAAGACGCCTTCGTCGTCCGGTCCGCGGTGCCGGATGACGTCGCACATGCGATGGATGAGATCTCCCGCCTTCTCGGAGAGGAGCGGGATTGGGGCCGCATCCGATTCAACGAAACCGGCAATTCCGCACATGTCAGTGGCTTCTCGGTTCGCGTTCGCGGTTGTAGACGATGACGCGGGCGTCGGCGGGCCCGTCGCGGAGACCGGCGTCCTTCGTCAGATCGAGATACAGGTCGGGCGTGACGGCCGGCAACGCGACGCGCAGCCCGTGCCGCCCGGCGCCACTGACAACTGAGCCGTCGACCAGCGCGAGGCCCGCGACCTGCCGCTCGTCGGATGTCCGGACGAACAGCATGCGGGCGTCCGTCTCGAACTCAGCGACGCGCCATCGTCTGCCGCAGGCGCCGTCCGTCGGCTCGGCGATCGCCATGTAGTCGGTGGACCCGGGCCGCGAGATACGCAGGCCAAAGCTGCGCGCCAGCGTGCGCGCCTCAGCCCAGATCGGGACGGTGTCCACGGACACGACGTCCTGCGCGGTGCCGAGGTCGAATACGGTCGCCATCCAGAAGGGCGCCGATCCGCGATGGGTCACGCGGACGGTCGTCGCCTTCTCCACACGTCCGTACGCGGGCGAATAGAAGCCGAGCCCGCTGGCCGCATCTGCGTCCAGCAGTTCGACGGTCTCGCTCGTGGCGAAGAGCGTGATCCGCCGCGCGGACGACAGCTCCACACGGCGATCGACAATGCGTGCGGTCCAGCGAGGATCGACGTGCCAGTGGGCCGCAGCGTCGTGGACGCCGCCGCCCTCGACGAGATCGCAGATGACGAGCAGGTTGCCGTGCACGGCGAGCACGTGCCGGCGGTGAACGATCCCGTCATAGCCGCCATGGAATCCTTCGAAGTAGTCGAACGCGGCGTTCACCCGCCAGCGGTCTACGCGTGCATCGGTCGTGCGCGCCCAGTGAAATGGGCCCGACGGCGTAGACGGCGACCGTCCGTCGATCGTCACCGTGTTGTGCAGCGCGCTCGATCGGAAACGATCGCGGCACGCGCGGTCCATCGTGTACGTCGCTGTTCCGGGGTCGATCAACAACGGAGCGCCGTCCACGGTGAGCGTGAGCGAAAGCGCGTCCGCATGGGCGTGGCCGCCGTTCTGATAGCCGTGCGGGCCGCCGTCGATCACAGCCTGCGTATGCGCCGAGCGCGATACGTAGTAGCCGGTCTCCGCCAGTGCTCCCGACGGAAGAGACTGGGGATTCTGCGTTTGGGACGTGTCGTGACTGGTGAACAGGGGATTGGCCAGAAGCCACAGCGTCTCTTCAGGCGGCGCGCAGACCGCGAGATCGCCGCGGCCGAGCAGTGCAGCGGCGGACGCCAGGCTGTCGCGCACATCAAACGGATCGCGGCCGGCGATCGGCAGCAGCATCCCGCCGTCATCGTCTCCGATGTGAGGCAGCCGTCCGGACTCGTCGGCCAGCAGCCGCGCAGCGGCCGCGAGACGGGCCGCAGTCCGCTCGAGCAGGCCGGACGCGGGATCGTGCGTGAGGCGAGCCACAACGGCGGCCAGCAGGTAGAAGTCGAGCGCGTACCGGTGGTAGTGCGCCGACCTCTCGGAGTGGCCGCCATCCGCGCCGATCTGCCGTGTGGCTTCGGCCAGCAGGATGGCGCGGCCGATCGACGCCCGCTGCTCGCTCGCCGCGAGCTCGGGCAGCGCCCGCCCGGCGACGTAGAGGGCCAGCGCCTCGCCCAGCAGATGCGTGTTCGGGCTGAAGAAGCGGGACAGATTCCGCTCGACCTGCGTCAGCTGCCGCTCGATGCCGAGCAGCAGATCGACGATCCACGGCTGGCGATCGGACGCATTCGGGTCCACGAAGAAATTGAGCGCCCACAGCCACGACAGCGATCGAAGGGCGAGCTCGAGCATGCTGGCCCAGTTGATGCCTTCGAGCGGCGGATTGGCCTGCAGCCAGCTTTCGAGCTCCGCGAGGCAGCGCCCGCGGTATTTGCCGTCTCCGGTCAGCCAGTATGCGCGTCCGAGCGCGATCCAGTGCTGATGGCGATTCAGTTCCCAGATGATCTTGTGATCGCCACACGACGGCTCGAGGTAACGAATCGACGACCAGAAGCCTCCTGGCGCCCGCCGGTCGTGCACGGGATCCTCGTTCCATCCGAACGATCCCGATGCGTCGAAGCGAAGACCTTCATAGCCGAGCAGGTCGTATGTTCCGAACAGCAGCCGGTCCGCGCGCGCGACCGCTTCGCGCCGGGCGTCCGGACACGTTGACTGGATCCTCTCGACCACGGCCGCCCGAACCTGCGGCCCGATCACGAACCGCGGCCGCGACTGCGCGAAATGACGTGACAGCTCCAGATGGGCGGCGTCGAACCGGCCGTCCCGGATGAGCGCGCGGCAGTCTCTGAGCGACGGGATCAGCCGCGACGCGAGCGCCTCGCGCTTCCATCGGGGAGGATGGACGGCAAAACGCGCCCGATCGAAGGCGTTGCGTGCCGCAGCGGCGCCGCGCCATCGCCACTCGGCGGCGTCCATGGCCGCGAGCCGTGCGAACAGCTGCCGGTTCATGACGCCGAAGGAACCGCCTGCCGTGCCGGCGCACGCGCGTGACGCGAATGGACGGCGCGGTACGCATCGAGCCAGAGGCTGCGGACCGCCGGCCACGTGCAGCGGGCGCAGGTGGCGTAGCCGGCCCGCGCCAGCTGCTGCGCGTACTCGGGTTCGTCGAGCAGCCGCACGACATGCGCGGCCAGCTGCTCGGCGTCGCCGAGCGGCGCCAAGAGTCCTTCCTGGCCATGGCCGACGATGGCGGGCACGCCGCCCGCCTCCGTCGACACGACAGGCATGCCGCTGGCGAACGCTTCGATGATCGACGTCGGCATGTTGTCGATGTCCGGGCTCTGCAGGTAGATGTCGTGCGTCGCATAGAACTGCGGGATCAGGTCGGGTGCGACGCGGCCGGCGAAATGGACGTTCCGCAGCTGCAGCCGCGCAGCCAGCGCGCGCAACGCTACGTCCTGCGGGCCTGCGCCGACGAGCGTCAGCGATGCGTCCGGCCGGCTCTCCTGGATCCGCTTGAACGCCCGAATCGTCGTCGCCACGTTGTAAAGCGCGTCGAAGTTGCGAGTCGAGAGCACCTTCGGCCGCAGCGGATCGCGCTCACGAAAACGGAATCGCCCGACATCGACGAGGTTCGGAATGATGTCGGCGCGGATGCCGTAGTCGCGGAAGACATCGACCAGAAACGACGACGGCACGATGTTGCGGTCGACTGTGCGGATCGTGCGGCGCGCGATCGCGGACCGCGAGAGATGGTATGGAGCTTCACCGCTGCGGTAGTTGAGAATGACCGGTTTCCGAAGGGCACGGGCGACCAGCATCGCCGGCAGCGGCGCAAGCAGGTACGACCAGTAGGAGGCCGAGAAGACATGCACGACGTCGGCGCGCGCGAGCTGGCGCACGAGACTGGGCACGTAGGTCAGCTCGGTGGTGATCGTGCGCAGGTACTTCACGCCGAGGGCCGGTCGGAGCGGCGCGGGCGGCAGAGGATTGACCGGCACCAGCCACGCGTCCACGTCCGCATCGTTCCGCCACGCGCGCAGCAGGCGGTCCGCCTGGACCGCCTGTCCACCCAGAATTCTCAGAGAGGGTGCGACGATGGCCACTCGGAGACGCGCAGACACGGCAACCGGACGAGGTGCAAAGCCTGAGCCAAACACGCTCGTCCGGCCGCGCTTACTGGACGGCGACCGAGTCGATGGTCGCCGTTGTGGTCGCGCTGGTCGCATGACTCACGACCGCTAGCCCGACGTACACGTTCGACGCCATCGAGATCGTCTGACTGCTGACCTGCATCCACGTCGTGCCGTCAGCCGATTCGAAGCCCGTGATCGTGTTGCCGCTCCGCGTGAGTCGTAACCAGCGCGGCGGCGCCGACGTCGATCCCGCGACATTCGACGAGGTCCCGCCGGTCGTCGCGCGCCATTGCAGCGCGACGCCCTTTGCGGCCGACACGAGCATGAATGCCTGCGCCGAGTCCGCGTCCAGCGTCTCGCGAATCATCACGCCGGCTTTCGACCAGACGTTCGCTTTCTGAACACTGGTCACATGCGCGGTGATCGTGCCATTGCCGTTGAGCGGCTGGTAGACGTAGTGAAAGGCGTCGGCCGTGCCCCAGACGTCGGCGCCGGACGCGGTGACGGTGAACGTCGCGCTTCCGGAGTCGTACGACGCCGATCCGGCGATAGTCACCGAGCCCACGTCCGCGTCGGTCCACGGCGCGGGTAAGCCATTCCCGGTGCCGCCCGTGCCGCCGCCGGTCAGCGTCACGTTGGTGACGACCGCCGTCGTCGACGCGCTGGTGGTGTGGCTGGTGACGGCGATGCCGATGAAGACGCTGGCGGCCATCGGGATCGTCTGCTGGCTCACCTGCGTCCACGTCGATCCGTCGGCGGACTCGAAGCCGGTAAACACGTCGCCGGCGCGATCGAGCCTCACCCATCGCGGTGGTGCCGTGAGCGACCCCGATGCGTTGAGCGACGAGCCGCCGGTCGTCGGGCGCCACTGCAGCGCTTCCCCCCTCGCCGCGGACACGAGCATGTTCGCATGCTTCGATCCGGCGTCGAGCGTTTCACGGATCATCACGCCGGCCTTCGACCACGCACTGACGTTCTGCACGCTGCCTATGCGGGCGACGATGCTGCCGTCACCGTTGAGGGACTGATAGACGTAGTGGAACGCGTCCGCCGTGCCCCAGATGTCGGCGCCCGAGCCGCTGATGGTGAAGGTGCCGGTCGAATACTGCGCCGAGCCGGCAAAGGGCACATTGCCGATGTCGGTCTCGGACCATGGGCTCGGCAGACCGCCGCCGCCTCCGGTGCCTGCCGTCGTGAAACTCCACACCGGTCCGTTGGCCGTCAGCAGGGCGGCCGTCTTCGAGACGATCTTCCAGTAGTACGTCGTTCCGGGCTGCAGCGGCGGCAGGGCGTAG
>DASQHH010000874.1:0-12525 GCA_035632195.1 Vicinamibacterales bacterium | reverse complement strand
TGGGGGCAGAACGTCTGCAAGCCGGTGTATCCGCGATGCGGTGCGTGCGTCATCCGCCGCCACTGCGCGCAGATTGGCGTGACGAAGCAATCGCCGCGATGAAAGCGATTGCCGTCATTCTGCTCGCTGCGGTGGTGGTCGGTGCGCCCTCCGCGCAGACGCCGGCGCCGGTCGTCGTGGTCGAAACGACCAAAGGCACTTTCGAGTTCGAAACCTTTCCTGAGGAAGCGCCGAAGACCGTCGCCCACATCGTGGAGCTCGTGCGGCGCGGTTTCTACGACGGCCAGCGGATCCATCGGGCGCTGCCGGGATTCGTCGTGCAATGGGGCGATCCGCGGTCTCGCGACACGTCGCGTGAGTCGGAATGGGGCCGCGGCGCCGCGGCGTCCAGCGGATCCCCGATCGGCGTCGGCGAGATTACGGCCAAGCGAAAGAACATCCGCGGCGCGGTCGCGGTTGCACATCCCGGCATCCCGTCGCAGGCCGACAGCCAGATCTACGTGACGCTCGCGGACAGGCCCGATCTCGACGGGCAGTACGCCGTCTTCGGGCAGGTCATCCGCGGCGCCGACGTTCCGGCGCGGCTAGAGCGAGGAGATCTGATTCTGAGGATGTCGGTGCGATGACGCCACTCAGGTCCGGATACCGCTCGAGAAATTCCGGCGGGTAACGTCCCTCGATCGGTTCGCCGAGCTGGTGCTTGATCATGGCGGCATTGGCGACCGATTTCGCCGAGAAGTGATTGTTCGTGTAGAGGTAGGTCTTCTTGACCAGCGCCCGGGTCGCCGCGGCCGTTTCCGAGAACTCGTTGAGTTCGGCGGCCGAATACAGATAGTCGTAGCGGTCCTCGGATTTCTCGTGCTTCCACCATTTCGCCGCGTTCCTCCCGTGCAGCCGCATGTAGTAGAAGCCCTTCACGTTCGGCAGGTAGTTCTGCCGGATTGAGAACCGGAACTTCGGCTCGTCGATCTGCACCCACGCGGCGCCGAACGCGTTGAGGAGTGCCAGTGTCTCCGCGATCGCGTCGCTCCACGTCTTGTGCCGCAGCTCCACGGCGACGCCGTAGCCGCCGAATGCGCGCAGCAGTCCGGTCAGGACGTCCCGCGACTCCGGCGTGTCCTTGAAGCTCGGCGGGAACTGCGCGAGCAGCGCGCCCAGTTTGCCCGCGTCGGCGAGAGGGTCGACGCCGCGGCGGAACTCGTCGATGTCGGTCTGGTTGAATGCGGCGAGGGCGGACACCGCGTCGGTGTCCGCGCGCACGTCCTCCGGCAACCCTGTGGCGACGCGATCGCCGAACATCCGCGGATGTGTGAACTTCTGATACAGCTTGACGGAGAACTCGAACTCTCGAGGAGTGCGCTCTGCCCAGCCGCGGCAGACGGCGGCGCGGGGCTGGCCGTAGAACGTCGAATTCACCTCCACGGTATTGAAATGTTCGGCGTAATACGCCAGCTCGTCGAAACCCTTCGGCCGCTTCTTCGGATAGAAGACGCCGTTCCACGTTCCACGGCCGGACGGGTAGTTCCAGCCGGACGTGCCGATGCGGACGTCATTGCCCATCCGGCGGCCCTATCCCCCGGCGGCCCTGGCGTAGGCATCCTTGTCGAATCCGAACGTCACCTTCGAGCCGCGGATGAGAATCGGCCGGCGGATCAGGTTCGGGTTCTCCATCATGAGATCGATCGCTTCCTTCTTCGATTTCGGCAGAGCGCGCTCCTTCCAGACCGGACTGCGCGTGCTGACGAAATCGAGGAAGTTCTTCGCATCGATGTGCTGCTCGAGAAAAGCACGCGACGGCGGTTCCTTGTTGATGTCGATCTGGTGGACGTCGACGCCGGCTTCATCCAGAAAACTTCTGGCATTCTTGCAGGTGGTTCAGGTGGGCTTGGTGTAGAAGGTCGGCTTCGCCATACGAACTACAATACCAATGAATGCTCACGATCAACGAAATCTTCTACTCGATTCAAGGCGAATCGACGCGCGCCGGCGAGCCGTGCGTGTTCGTGAGGCTGACCGCATGCGACCTGCGCTGCGCCTGGTGCGACACGCCGTACGCCTTCCACGAAGGGCGGAAGATGACGGTGGGCGAGGTCGTCGAGGAAGTCAGCCGGCACGACTGCCCGCTGGTGGAGATCACCGGCGGCGAGCCGCTGCTGCAGGATGACGTGTATCCCCTGATGGAGCGGCTCCTCGCCGACGGCCGCCGCGTCATGCTCGAGACCGGCGGGCACAGACCGATCGATCGGGTGCCGGCGGCCGTCACGAAGATCGTCGACGTCAAGTGCCCCGGAAGCGGCGAAGCCGACAAGAACCACTGGGCGAACCTCGAGCGGCTTGCGCCGGAGGACGAGGTGAAATTCGTCATCAAGGATCGCCTCGACTACGAATTCGCCAGGCAGGCGATCGCGGAGCACGGTCTCGACCGGCGGACTCGCGCTGTTCTGATGTCGCCCGTTCATGGAGCGCTCGATCCGAGGATGCTTTCGGAGTGGATGCTCGCCGACCACCTCCATGCGCGGCTGCAGCTGCAGCTCCACAAGTACATCTGGAGCCCCACGACGCGCGGCGTATGAAGGCGGTCGTCCTGCTGAGCGGCGGCCTCGATTCCTATACCGCCGCGGCCATTGCGAAAGAGGAGGGCTTTTCGCTGCTCGCGCTGACCATCCGGTACGGGCAGCGGCACGCCGACGAGATCGCCGCATCGCGAGCCGTCGCGCGCGCACTCGACGTCGAACGCCATCTCGAGCTCGACATCGACCTGCGCGCGATCGGCGGGTCGGCGCTCACCGGCAGCATCGACGTCCCGCGCGATCGCGACCTCGAAGCATCCGGGATTCCCTCGACCTACGTTCCGGCGCGCAACACTATTTTTCTGTCGCTCGCGCTGGCGTGGGCAGAGGTCGCCGGCGCTTTCGACATCTTCATCGGTGTGAACGCCCTCGACTACTCGGGCTACCCCGACTGCCGACCGGAGTTCGTCGCCGCGTTCGAACGACTGGCCGGGCTGGCGACGCGCGCCGGCGTCGAGGGTGCGCGAATCCGCGTGCGCACGCCGCTCATCACCATGACGAAGGGCGAAATTGTCCGGCGCGGAATGGCGCTCGGACTCGACTACGGCCTGACACACAGCTGCTACGATCCGATCGACAGCCGGCCCTGCGGCCGCTGCGACAGTTGCGTGCTCCGTGCCCGCGGCTTCCGCGACGCCGGCGTGAAAGATCCCCTTCTGCCATAGGCTACAATCCCGCTCTTGCGGTTTCTGCGAACTCAGCCGATCCGGCGTCAGGTCGTCGCCGTGACGGCGGCGATTACGGTGCCGTTCGCGGCGCTCGTCATATGGTCCGCGAACCGTGCGCGCGAGGCCCGCGAGCAAGAGGTCAGCCAGGAGGCGGCGACGCTCGCGACCACGACGGCGGCCTATCTCGACCAGTTTCTGGTCAGCATCGATTCGATGGCGTCCGCCCTCGTACGCCATCAGGGCATCGTCGCGTTCGATCGCGCGCAGTCCGACCGGCTACTCGCCGACGTTCTGAGGGATCAACACCTGCTCCTCAACATCGTGCTGACGGACTCGAGCGGAGCCGTCAGGGCCACGGCCCTGCCGGCGCGTGAATCGCTGGGCCCCGTAACGCTGCCGTATCTCAAGGACGTCGTGTCGCGCGACGCCATGGTCGTCAGCGACATGGCCACCGGAGCCGTCACCCGCAAACCGACCGTCGTCCTCGCGTATCCCGTGCATGCGGTGGACGGAACCGTCGCGGGCGTGCTGTCCTTCGGCCTCAACCTCGAGCGGCTGCAGGAGCTTTTCAAGCAGATATCGCTGCCGGAGGGATCGGTGGTGACGCTGACCGACCGTGAGAGCCGTGTCCTGGCCCGCACGGTCGACGCGGACCGTTATATCGGACGGCGCGTCGAGGCGGCCCCTCTGCCGCCCGGCGACGTCGCCGCGATCCAGACGCGCGTCAGCGTGGACGGCGTCGAACGTTTCTTCGGCAATGCGCCGATCCGGCGCGGACCGTGGCTGATCAGCGTCGGGATTCCGAGCAGCGTGGCGGTGCGTCGGCTCGCCCCGCTGTGGCGCCGGAATATCGCGATTGCCATCGCCGGCCTGCTGGTGCTCCTCGTCGTGTCGCTGTGGGTCTCGAGCCGTCTGAGCGGGAATCTGAACGCGCTCCGGCTCGCCGCTCAGCGCATCGCGGACGGCGACTTGTCGCCGCCGGCCGCCGTGCCGGCGACGAACCGCGAGCTCGCGCAGTTCCAGGATGCGTTCATCAAGATGGCCGCGAGCCTCCGTGAAGCGCGCGGCGCGCTCGATCGACAGGTCGAGCAGGAACGGAAAATGCGCGAGGTGCTGCAGTCGCTGCAGCGGCAGGTCGTCCGTCAGGAGCGGCTCGCCGCCGTCGGCGTCCTCGTATCGGGCGTCGCTCACGAACTCAACAATCCGCTGCAGGCCATTCTCGGCACGCTGGAGCTGCTCGAACGCGAGCACGACATCCCGGAATCGGTGCGCTCGGAGCTCGAGTTCGTCAAGACGCAGAGCGGCCGCGCCCGCGAGATCATCCGCAACCTGTCGCGATTCAGCAGTCAGCAGTCGGGGCCGCCGACCGCCATCGACGTCGGCGAGGTCGTCGCCGAGGTTCTCCAGCTGCGCCGTCGCGATCTCGAGGACTCGTCGATCGCGCTCGACTTCAGCATCGAAACGAAGCGTCGGATCTACGCGAACTTCACGGAGATCGAACAGGTCGTCCTCAACTTCGTCATCAACGCGCAGCAGTCCCTCGAAGCCACCGGCCGCGTGGGCGGGCGCATTCGTGTGCGCGCATTCGACAGCGGCCGCAAAGTGCGGCTCGAGGTCGCCGACGACGGGCCCGGCGTCGATCCGGAGAATGAGGCGAAGCTGTTCCAGCCCTTTTTCACGACCAAGCCCGTGGGCAAAGGCACCGGTCTCGGCTTGTCCGTGAGCTACGGCATCATCGAATCGTACGGCGGCTCCATCGGCCAGTACCGCAACGACTGGAACGGCGCGACGTTCTTTTTCGAGCTTCCGGTCGACGACCCGGCAACGCGTCCTCCGCAAAACGATGACCCAGCGTCTCTATTACAACGAACCCTACCGTCGAAGCTTTGACGCGGCGATCGCAACGGTGGAGCCCGGCGAGTCTCCGGCGGAGCTCGTCGTGACGCTCGACCGCACTGCGTTCTATCCGACGTCCGGCGGCCAGCCGTTCGACACGGGGATGCTCTCGGGCCGCCGCGTCACGAACGTGTTCGACCGCGACGATGACGCGATCGCGCACGTGATTCAGGCGACGGAGACCGGATCGGCCGGCCTCGCGCCCGGAACGGCGGTGCACGGCGACATCGACTGGCAACGCAGGTTCGACCATATGCAGCAGCACACCGGCCAGCACGTGCTGTCGGCGGCGTTCGATCGGCTGTTCAAGGTGGCGACGGTCAGCTTTCACCTCGGTGCGGAGACGTCGACGATCGATCTTGCACGCGGCGTCAGCGCGTCCGAAATCGCGGCTGCTGAAGACGAGGCGAACCGGATCGTGTGGGAAGACCGTCCGGTTCACATCAAGTACGCGGATGCGGAGGAAGCGGCCGCGCTGAAGCTGCGGAAGCCGTCGGCCCGCGAGGGGACGCTGCGTCTGATCGACGTCGAGGGCTTCGACCTGTCTGCGTGCGGAGGGACGCACGTCTCCCGAACGGGAGGTATCGGCGTCATCGCCGTCGCCTCGGCCGAAAAATTCAAGGGTGGACAGCGCCTCGAATTCCTCTGCGGCGGCCGCGCGCTGGCGCGTTTTCGTACGCTGCGCGATACGGCAGCGGCCGGGGTCCGTCTGCTGTCGGTGCTGCCGTCCGAGCTTCCGGCTGCCATCGAGCGGATCCAGGGAGAAGCGCGGGATTACAAGCGGTCGCTGACCGCTCTACAGAACGAGCTTGCCGGCTACCGCGCGGGAGAGCTTGCCGCTTCTGCGGAGCCAGCCGGAGCCGTCAGGCTGGTTGCGCGGGCGCTGGACGCCGACGCCGGCGCGCTGAAAGCGCTCGCGGCCGCAGTCGCGGGGCGTTCCGGCCACGTCGCGGTGCTCATCTCAGCCGCTCGCCCGTCGCTGGCCGTCGTGGCGCGCGCGTCCGACGTCCCCCTCAACGCTCAACAGGTGCTGTCGGCCATGGTGCAACGGTTTGGTGGTCGCGGAGGTGGAAAGCCCGAGCTCGCTCAGGGCGGCGGACTCGATGCAGCGCCCGAAGCCATCCTCGCATTCGCGCGTGAAGCTATCGCCGGAACGTCGCAAGCCTGACGACGATGGCATCCGCTGCGGCGGTGATCGACCCCGGCGCCACGTCGAAGTTGTTCGCGAGAATCGAAAACACCAGAGGTTCGCCGTCCGCCGTACTGACATAGCCCGACAGCCCGCGGACGTTCGACATCGAGCCCGTTTTCGCCCGCGCGTTGCCCTCGGCCGCCGTGCCCTTCATCCGGTTCGCCAGTGTGCCGTCCCGGCCTGCAATCGGCAGCGACGCCTCGAACGGTCCGCGCAGCGCCGGATCGCGATCGACTTGGACCAGAACCGTCGTGAGCGCCTCGGCCGTCACGTAGTCGTAGCGCGACAGTCCCGATCCATCGCGCTGCACGAGATCGGACGAAGCGACGCCCCATCGCGCGAGCGCCGTCTGCACGGCGGCCCTGCCTGCGGCGGCATTCGGCGCTCCGGCCGCGCGCCCGAGGGTTTTGAGGAGTGTTTCTGCATATTGATTCTGGCTGTCCTTCATCAACCGGACGGCGAGCTGCGAGAGCGGCGGAGATCGATACTCGACCAGCTGCGCACCGGATCCGCGAGAGTGATTCGCATCGTCCCCGGAGACGCCATCGACGGCGCCGCCCCGGACGTCGATTCCGTTCGCAATCAGCGCCGCCCTCAGGCTCCTGACGAAGAACCCTGCGGGGTCGTCGACCGACACCAGTTCGACAAGCGGGCGGGATCCGACCGGTATCGATCCGCGAACGACGAGGCGCGCGCTGCCCGGAAGCCGGCGCATGCGGATTGATGCGCCCGCGCCGGCCGCCGCAGTCGTCACCGCGCACTCGACCGACAGCCCCGTCGTCGACGGCTCGACGGCAAGGCCGGCGGATGTGCCGGCCGCCGGCCCGGGCGTGATCGTCAGGCGGGCGGCGTTCTCGTTGAACTGCAGCGCGTCGATGCCCGCCGCATAGTCGTCCTGCAAGTCATCCCACGACCAGCCGAACCCGAGCTCCTCGCCGTCGAACGCGCTGCCGTCGCCGACAATGCGGCCGGCAATCGTACGTATCCCGGCGGCCTTGATGCGGGATGCCCAGTCCGCGAACAGCCGGTCGGACGCGCCGTCGATCCACGTGATGCTCGGATCGCCCGAGCCGGTCACAACGAGGTCGCCGTCCAGGACGCCACCGTTGACCGCGCCTGTTGCGTGGACCGTCGTTTCGTAAGAGTAGTTCCAGCCGAGGGCGGCCGCGGCGGCCGCCAGCGTGACGATCTTCAGGTTCGACGCCGGCATCATCAGCTTCTGCGCGTTCATCGCGTAGAGCGTCTCGTTCGTTCGCAGCGACCGCACGACGATGCCCCATGACGTGTGATCGAAAGCCGGCTGGCCGACGATGCCGTCGATGTCGATCTGCAGCTGCCGCGCCGGCAATGCCGCAGCGCGGGGCGCGGCCGGAAGCGGTGCGGGCTGGTGGCACGCCGGCAGAAAAACCATCGCGCCGATCGGTAGACTACGCAGTATGCGGACTGCAGCTCTCGTCATCGGGTTCGCCCTCGTGGCTTTCATGGCTGGTGTCCAGCAGCCGCCGGGACGCGACGTCCATCTTACGCTGCACGAGGGCACGAACCTGGCGGCGGCCCTGGCGCCGGACGGACGCACGATTGCGATCGATCTCCTCGGCACCATCTGGACGCTGCCCGCGTCCGGCGGCCGTGCGAAAGCGATCACCGACATTTTCATGGATGCGCGGCAGCCGTCCTGGTCGCCGGATGGCAGGAAGATCGCCTTCCAGGCGTATCGCACGACGACCTGGCAGATCTGGACGATGAATGCCGACGGCAGCGATCTCCGTGCCGTGACCGAGAGCGTCTACGACGATCGCGAGCCCGTGTGGTCGCCGGACGGCCGGCGCATCGCATTTTCATCGGATCGAGGCGGGAACTACGACATCTGGACACTGACGGTCGCGACGGGAGATCTCCATCAGGTGACCTCGGCACCGTCGAACGAATTCATGCCGTCCTGGCGCAGCAACGACGACATCGCCTTCGTGTCCGACCGAGCGGGCGCGCCCGGCATCTACTCGGCGCCCGATCGTCTGATCGCCAGGGCCGATGGCGCCCTTGCAGCGCCGGCGTTCGGCCCCGGGGGCGCAGTCGCGTTCAACGCGATCAGCGGCAGCCATAGCCGGCTGCTGGTCGACGGGCGCAACATCGCCGACGACGACGAGGACGTGTTTCCGTTCCGGCCACAGTGGGTGGACGGGGATCTCCTGTACACGGCTGACGGGAGGATCAAACGCCGTGCGGCGGCAGGCCGACCGGTCCGCATCATCGAGTTCAGCGCAGACGTATCGTTCACCCGTCCGGATTTCACGCCGAAGCCGCACCGGCTCAATCCGACGGGACCGCAGGCGGTCCACGGCATCATGCATCCCGTTGTCTCGCCCGACGGCCGGCAGATTGCCTTCGCGGCGTTGGGCGATCTGTGGACAGCGTCCCCCGGCGGAGTGCCGAAGCGGCTCACCGACGATGCGGCGGTCGAGACGGATCCGGCATGGTCGCCGGATGGCCGCTCGTTGGCGTACTCCTCTGATCGAAGCGGCTCGATGCAGATCTGGATCCGCGATCTGCAGAGTGATGCCGACCGCCAGCTGACCGGCCGGGGAGCTGGGGCCTCCGGATTAAACATATCCGCCGCGCCGATGCAGGCCGCCTGGTCACCCGACGGGTCTCGAATCGCCTTCACCAGTGCCGACGGCGAGCTGCTCGCCCTCGATGTGACGAGCGGAACGACCAGCCGCATTCACGGACGGCTCAACGAGGCCGGGCGTCCGAGCTGGTCGCCTGACGGGAAGGCCGTCGTCGTGTCGGCGTTGAACCCGAACTCCACGAGGTTCCGCGAAGGCACCAACCAGGTTCTCCGCATTTCGCTGACAGGCGACCCGGATCGCTGGTTCGATCCGTCGCCGGGCAAGTCCATAGGGATGCGCGAGGACTACGGGCCGATCTGGTCGCCCGACGGCAGCAGCATGGCGGCGATCGTCGACGGCCGGCTCGCAGTCTGGAGGGTCGCGCGCGACGGCGCGCCCACGGGGCCTGTCCGGCTCGCAACCGCCGACCTCTCCGGGTCGCCGTCGTGGACGGGCGACTCCCGACGAATCCTCGTGCAGACGGATAGCGGTTTGCGTTTCGTCGACGCGCCAAGCCTAGAGACGCCGGGCGGGTCCGGAAGGACCGGCCCTCCCGTCCCCCTCCGCCTCACGTGGACTGCCGAGCGTCCGCCCTCATCGTCACTCGTCATCCACGCCGGACGGTTCTGGAACGGGAAGAGCGACGCGCCGCAGACGGACGTGGATGTCGTCATCGACGGCAATCGCATTCGAAGCGTCGGCCCGCACCGCGTGGAGATGCACACCGGGACCGTCGTCGACGCCTCGAATCAGACCGTGATTCCTGGCCTCATCGAGATCCACTCTCACCTGAACAAGAGCTATGGCGCGGCGCTTGGACGGATCTTCCTCTCATGGGGCATCACGACGGTGCGCAATCCCGCGGCGAACACCTTCGAAGCGCTCGAAGATCGCGAGTCGATCGAGTCGGGGCGCCGCATCGGTCCGCGCGTCTTCACGACCGGCGAGCCGCTCGACGGCACCCGCATCTACTATCCAGGCGGCTCGTCGATTGGTGAAGGCGGCGGGCAGATCCAGGAGCGGCTGCGGCACGCGCAGGACTTCGGCTACGACTTCGTCAAGACGTACGTGCGCCTGCCGGATCTGCTTCAGAAGCAGGTCATCGAGCGGGCGCACGCTCAGGGTTTGCCGGTCACCTCGCACGAGCTGTATCCCGCGGTCGCGTTCGGCGCGGACGGCGTCGAGCACATTCGCGGCACCAGCCGGCGCGGCTATTCGCCGAAGATCAGCGCGCTGTCGCGGTCCTATCGCGACGTGGTCGATCTCCTGACCGCCTCGAAGATGACGCTGACGCCGACCATCGGAATCCAGGGCGGGTTCAGGCTCCAGACGCTGCGCGACGCCTCGTGGATCGACGACAGGAGGATGCAGGCGCTATATCCGCCGTCGGTGTGGCAACGATGGCGCGAGCAGACGCGGACGCCGGCGACCCAGGCGGTCCTCGACGAGGCCGAGCGCCTCGTCAAGCCGCAGGAAAGGACGGTCTTCGACGTCGTCCGAGGCGGTGGCCGCGTCGTTGCCGGGACCGACGCGCCAATCAATCCGTACGGGCTGAGCCTGCTGATGGAGCTGGAGAATTACGCGGACGCCGGGTTGTCGTCCGTCGAGGTACTGAAAAGCGCGACGAGCGTGTCCGCGGAGGCGATGGGCGTCGCAGGCGACCTCGGGAGCATCGAACCGGGCAAGCTCGCGGACATCTCGTTCATCGACGGCAATCCGCTGACGAACGTCCGCGAGCTCCGGAAGGTGACGCGTGTGATGAAGGACGGGAAGATTTACGGCGTCGAACAGTTGATACGCCGCTGACGGGCGGAGCAAGCTCCGCCCTACTTCGCGAGTTCGTCCAGGTTCTTGTTCGCTTCGCTGAAATCCGCCGCGTCGGTCTTCATCGCGCCGGGCTCGCCCGGCCGGGAGGCGAAGACGTCTTCGCCCGCTTTGCCGAACGTCACGCGCTCCTCTTTCTTGCCGTCGTCGAATTTCACGTAAACGGTCATTGCGGGCTTGTCCAGCCCCGTTTTGGCGGTCGACTCGACGAACGACGTCGCGCGCATGTTCGCGATCTTCGCGAGCAGGGCATCGACCTTGTCGCGATCGACGTCGGCGGGGTTCGGGCTCGCGCGGTGCCACTTATCCTGGTCCTTGTCGCTGGCCGCCTTCACGCGATCGAACACGATCTTCTGATCGCCGCGGGTGATCTCGACGTGGCCGGCGTTGTACGCGCGGAACTGGAAGAGGTCCTTGACGCGATAGTCGTCGGCGCCTTTCTTCAAATCGTCGACGAGGCTCTTTTCGATCGTCACGACCGCCGGCTTCGACGCATCGCGCGCGTAGACGGTGTTGTCGTCGGCCTTGCCGCCGACGATGAGCGTGGCCTTCGAGCTGCCGGCGTCGAGGTCGATGGTTGCCTCGGGTTTGTCGAGGCCGTACTTCTTCAGATCGGCGTCGGTCGGCTGCTCGGCCGCCATCGACTTCATCTGCACTGTCTGGACCTTGCCGATCAGGCCTTCGACCGTTCCGAAGTCCGCCTTCGTGTCGATCGGCTTCTTGATCTTCCAGTCGCTGCCGTCCTTCGCGAAGGTGAGCGTCTTGCCGCCCGCATTGACGGCGATGCCGTCGACCTTGTCGCGATCGAACTTGAGCACGACCTTGTCGCGGAGATCGAACGGTTTCTTGTCGAACGTCGTTTCCTGGTACGCGGGGATGAGGAAGACGCGCTTCTCGTCGTTGCGCTTGGCGAACAGATCGCCGCCGGCAGGGGCTTTATCGCCGATGATCAGCTTCTTGAAGTCCTTGTCGCCCGCGGCCTTGAAGTCGACGACGACCTTCGGATTCGAAAGGCCGTAGTCTGTGAGGCTGGCCGGGTTCTCGTCGACGACACGCGTGATCTCCACGCTCCCGAGCGCCGCCGTGATGCCGTTGACCTCGGATTCGTCGGCCTTGGCGGCAATCGGCGCCGTCACCTGCCACGCGCCGTTGTCCTTCTTGAGCGCGGTCTGCTCGCCGTCGACGGTCGAGACGCGCAGCTCGTCGATCTTGTCCGGCTGCACTCCCGCGAACACTTTTTCCTGCTTCGACGTCGAATCGGGCGTGTCGCCTTTCTTCGAGATATACCACGCGTACCCGCCGACCGCAGCGAGCACAATCGTCATCGCTATCGCCGACCGTAACCCCTTCATCTCTGATATCTCTGACTCTCTGAGTCGCTGAAGTTCAACGCCTTCTCCACCAGGTGTAGACGCCCGTGCCGAAGATGCAGAGCGGAATGATCGCGACCGCGAGCCAGCTGATCCAGGTCTGCTGGACCGCCGTCAGCGTGATCCGCCGGTCGTCCGGCTCCTTCGGCCGGATCGAAATGAGGTTCTCCTGCTGCGAGAGCCACCCGAGGATGTTCATGAACAGGTCGTGATTGCCCTGAATGCCGAGCGCGCCATTCGAGGCAAAGTCCGAGTCGCCGACGACGACGACGCGCGTTTCAGGCTTCGGGCCCTCGTCGGGTTTGGCCGGCGGGGCTGGCGGCGCCGAAGACGCCGAGACCGCGCACGCGATGCTGACCGGCCCCTTCTTGTCGTCCTTGCCCTCGCCGTAAGACG
>DASQHH010000873.1:0-1929 GCA_035632195.1 Vicinamibacterales bacterium | reverse complement strand
CGACGATCATCGAGCGACTGTCGAACGCTCCGTCTGCGGACGCGCTGCTGGCCGTCACGGTGATGCCCGGGCCTCAGCTGACGCAGGCCGTGGCCGTGTGCCGCCGCGTGAAGGCGGAACTGCCGCACGTGCCGATTGTGTGGGGCGGCTATTTTCCGACGCAGCACACGAAAACCGTTCTGCGCGCGCCTTACGTGGACTTCGTGGTGAGGTCGCAGGGGGAGCAGCCGCTCGTCCAGCTGGTCGACGCGCTGCGGTCGGGTCAGGCGGTCAACCGCGTCGCTGGCCTGTCGTGGAAAGCGGGAGCGGATGTCATCGACAACCCGACGGGGCCGATGACGCCGCTCGACGATTTACCGGACCTTCCGTACCACCGCATCGACATGTCGCCGTACCTGCACGCGAACTATCTCGGGCGGCGGACGATCGCCTACAACTCGTCGTTCGGCTGTCCGTTCGCCTGCAGCTTCTGCGCGGTCGTGGCGATGTCGAACAGGCGCTGGCTCGCCCAGTCGCCGGCGCGCATGGAGCGTTCGCTCCGGCACCTGGTGTCAGCCTACGGGGTCGATGCGGTGCAGATGCACGACATGGACTTCTTCATCAACGAAGCGCGCACGGCCGAATTCTGCGACCGCATCGCGGGCCTGGGCATCCGCTGGTGGGCGCTCGGCCGCGTTGACACGCTCATGCAGTATTCGGACGCAACGTGGCAGGCGATGAAGCGATCCGGGCTGGCGATGCTGTTTTCGGGCGCGGAGTCCGCGAGCGACGAGACGCTGGCCGCGATGAACAAGGGCGGCAAGGCGGCGGCGCGTCTGACGCTGGACCTCGCAAAGCGCATGCGCGAATACGGCGTCGTCCCGGAGTTCTCGTTCGTGCTCGGCTGTCCGCCGAATCCTGAACGCGACGTGGAGACCGCCTTCGCGTTCATTCGGAGACTCAAGCGGATCAATCCATCGACGGAAATCGTGCTCTACAACTACACGCCTGTGCCGATGGACGGACAACTCTACGATGACGCGCGCCGCCTCGGCTTCCATTTTCCCGACACACTGGACGACTGGGCCGCACCGGCATGGCAGCAGCTGTCGATGCGGCGCGGCGACGGCATTCCATGGCTGGACGGCGACATCCGCCGCCGAGTCCGGAACTTCGAGCGCGTGATCAACGCCTACTATCCGACGATCACCGACCCGCGATTGACGTCATGGCGCCGGCTTGCGCTCCGCGCCGTCAGCGCGTGGCGGTACGCGTTCCAGCGGTACGAAGCGCCATACGAGCTGCGTGCGCTCCATCGCTTGATTCACTACCAGCGGCCGGAGACCACGGGGTTCTGAAGTGACGACGGGACTGGATGCCAGAGCGGCGTATGAGCTGTGGGCGGATGCGTATCCGCCCGTCGCGCACAACCCCGTCATGCGCGCGGAGCAGTCGATTGTCGAGCCGATGCTGCTGCGCACGCGCTCGGCGCGGGCGCTGGACGTCGGTACCGGGTCGGGACGGTATCTCCCCGTCCTGCGCGCCGCCGGCGCGCGCACGGTCATCGGCATCGATTTCTCCGAACGGATGCTGCGCTCGGCTCCGTCTTTCCGTCGAGTGCGTGCGGACGCGCGCGAGCTGCCGTTTCGCAAAGGAGCGTTCGATCTCGTCAACGCGTCGCTGATGGTCGGCGATATCACCGATCTCCGCGCCTGGATGAGCGAGATCGCGCGAGTCCTCGCGCTCGGCGGCCAGTTGGTGTATTCGGATTTCCATCCGGTCTGGGCGGAGAACGGCTGGCGCCGGACTTTCCGGACGGCAGCGGGCGCCGAGCACGAAGTCGCCATCGCGCACCACGCGATCGAGGAACACCTCGAGGCCCTGGAAGCGGCCGGCCTCACTCACGTCGCAGTCCGGGAGCCGCGGCTGAAGGACGCCGACGATCCGGCC
>DASQHH010000872.1:0-18033 GCA_035632195.1 Vicinamibacterales bacterium | reverse complement strand
CCCCCCTTCCCGAGCTCCGCCTTCATCGAACGATCCGGATCGGCTTTTTGTTGAAGTCGTGCATGACGAGCAGCTTCAGCGCGACGCGGTCCGTTGCGTCAGTGAGGCCGAGGCCGACGCCGGCTTCGATCTCCACCGTTCCGAAGTTGTGGTTGACGACACCGTAGAGCTGATGCACCTGCTGGCCGGGTGAATAGAATCCGCCGATCGGTCCGTAGTCCGCGTACTCCTCCGCCGAGAGCGCCCAGTCCTCGCTGAAGTTGTACGCGACGCGCACGGCCGGCACGAACTCGAGGTTTTTGACGCCGTCGTACGCCGTGTCGAAGATGGGATTGACGATGATGTCCCACGGCTTCAGGTGCCAGCCGACGATGGGCCGCACTTCCGACGTGAGGTGGTGGTCGTCCCAGCGGGGTCTGTTGACGCTGAACTCGAAATTGACGCCGTAGAAGAACTTCCGCTCCGCCGCGTGCGGCACGACGAAGAGCTCGCGGATCTTGAAGCCGTTGTATCCCCACCCGAGGTTCTTGTCGTGAGTGTAAAGGGGCAGGTACAGCCCCTGCTCCCACCAGTCGGTGACGCCGTACGCCCACTCCGTCACGCCGTTGAACGAATGATCCGCCACGACGCCGCCGGGAAACGGAACGGTGTCGATGCCCTTCGGCGTGAAGTTGTTGTGCCAGGTGAGGTTGAAAATGCCCGGCGCCGCGATCTCCGCGTCGTAGACCTGGATCTCGTCCGTCTGCGCGGCGCACGGACGCGCGAACGCCGCCGCGATCAGGAACAGCATCGCTGCCGTTTTCTGCATCGAAAGCGCGATTGTACCTTACGGCTATACTCTCGCCTTTGGAGACACCTATGGCCTGGCGTGACATTTCCGTGACGCTGCTCCTGCTCCTCGCCGCCGCCAATGGACCGTGGTTCGGCACACCGCTGCCGCCGCCTGTCAGCGATCCGCGCCAACCGATCATGAAATATGACGACGCGTTCGGTCCGCTGCCGACCGCGTTCGTTCATCGTCCCGGCCGGTTCGACGAGCGGCTCGACGCTGCCGCGCTGAAGGCGGATCAGAAGAAGATCGTCGGCTTCTCGCTCGAGAGCCTGAACGCCGGCGAAAAAGTCTGGGGCCGCCGCGCGGCGACGCCGTCGTTCCAGCACACGCTCGAATGGGTCGCCGGCGAATTCAAGTCAGCCGGGCTGAAGGACGCGCGCGTCGAACCGTTCGCCGTCGCCGGCACGATGTGGGTGCCGCAATCCTGGAGCGTGCGGCTCGTCGGCGACGCTGCGTTCGGCGCGGGAAGCCGCGACGTGATTCTGCAGTCGGCGTTTCCGCAGCCTGGCGGCGCGGCCGCGTCGATCACGGCACCGGTCGTCTACGTCGGCCATGGCACCGACGCGGACCTCGCCGGCCGCGACGTGCGCGGAAAGATTGCCGTGGTTCACGTCCGTCCCGAGCCGTCGCTGTTCGGATCCGCGGAGCAGGGAGTCGCGGCAAAGCTCGTCGACAAGCTCGGCGCGGTCGGTGTGATCAACGCCATCGAAGGCCCCGGCAACGCGCAGTACGTCGATACGCGCTTTGCCTGCGGCAAGGCGCCCTGCTTCATCGTCGGCGGCCGCGACGCGTGGTTCCTGCAGACCGTCATCGGCCAGGCGGCCAGTGCCGGCGTCCTCGACAGGCTGAAGATCGCGATCGACCTGAAGTCCGGCGAGGAACGCGACCTGAAATCCGGGAACGCGATCGCCGTGATTCCCGGCAGGTCGGCGAAGCGCATCATCGTCAACGCGCACGCGGACGGCTACTTCCAGGGGGGCGATGACAATGCGAGCGGGCTCGCCGTGCTCGTCGGACTCGCGCGCTACTTCGCGAAGCAGCCGCAGCCGCAGCACACGCTGATGTTCGTCGCGAGCGGCGGCCACCACGGGCCGGGCAACGGTCCCACCGCGCTCGTGGCCGCTCATCCCGAATTGAAGGACGGGACCATTCTCATCGTGAACCTCGAGCACGTCGCCTATGCGGATGTCGTCCGCGGCAAGGTCCGCTCGCAGCAGAACATCGGCATGTCGTGGGAGACCAGCGTGACGGAGTCGGCGAAAGCGGTGGGCGTCACGAACGAATCGCCGTTCCTGTTCGACCTCTGGTCGCGCGCCTCGCGGTGCTTCGGCGTCGCCACATATCAGTCGGCCGCCACGACGGTGTCCGGCGACCTCGGTGGCTATCGATCGCTCGGTGTGCCGATGACGCAGATGATTCAGTCGGGCACGTTCTACCACTCCTCAGGCGACGTCTACGAGGAGGTGCCGCCTGAAGGGATCGAGCGCGCGGCGCGCTTCCATGCCTGGTTCATCGAGCAGACGGACCGCGCGGACGAAGCGCTGATCGCCGCCGGCAAGGGATCGCCGTACCGGTCGCAGCTGGCGGGCTGCACGCAGTGACGCGCCGGTCGGCGCTGGCGGCCGTTTCCGCAATCGCAATCGCGGTCGTCGTTCGCGACCGCGCGCAGGCGCCTCCGTTCTCGTACCAGCACGTGATGGTTCCGGTCCGCGACGGCGTCAAGCTCGAGACGGTCATCGTGGCGCCGGCGAACGCGACCGGGCCGCTGCCGATTCTGTTCAGGCGCACACCGTACGGGGTGCCGCCAAACGCGAACTTCACCAGCGGCGCTGCGAACCGGGACTTCGTGAAAGACGGCTACATCTTCGTCGTCCAGAACCTCCGCGGCCGCTTCGGATCGGAAGGCACGTTCGACCTGTCGTCGAAAGCGGATTTGAAGGATCCGAAGGCCACGAGCGAGACCACCGATGCGTACGACTCGATCGACTGGCTCGTGAAGAACGTCCCGAACAACAACGGCAAAGTGGGCATCTACGGAGTGTCGTACGACGGCCTGACGGCGGGGCTGACGCTGCTGCAGCCGCATCCGGCGTTGAAGGCGGTGTCGGAGCAGGCGGCACCCGTCGATCAGTGGATGAACGACGACATGCACCGCTACGGCGCGCTGCGCGAGAGCTACGGGTTCGAATACTCCGTCTACGAGCAGGCCGACAAGAACGCGAACACGCACTTTGCGTTCGAGACCTACGACACGTATTCCTGGTATCTGAACCTTGGACCGCTGTCGAACATCAACGCGAAGTATCTGTTCGGCAAGATTCCCTTCTGGAACTCCATCGTCGAACATCCCGACTACGATGCGTTCTGGAAAAGCGAAGCGTGGGTCGATCAGCTGCACGCCGCGACCGTTCCCAATCTGAACGTTGCGGGCTTCTGGGACCAGGAAGATCCCTGGGGGCCGTGGGAGATCTATCGCCACTCGGAGCAGAGCGATCCCAACCGCGTCAACGTGATGGTCGCCGGGCCGTGGTACCACGGCCAATGGCACACCCCGAAAGCGGAATCGATTGGCCCGGTCGCATTCGGCGGACATGATACGGCGACGGAATTCCGCGAACGCATCGAAGCGCCGTGGTTCAAGTACTGGCTGCACGGACAGGGGAGCAGGTTTCCGTGGAAGGCGTCGACGTTTCAGACCGGATCGAACACGTGGCACACCTACGCGGCGTGGCCGCCGCCTGCGACCGCGACGAATCTGTACCTCCGCGACGATCGGACACTGTCCTTCGATCCGCCCGGCGCGGCCGCCGCCTCTTTCGTGCAGTACGTGTCCGATCCGGCGAATCCCGTCCCGTACCGTCAGCGTCCGATCTCGCCGACGTATCCCGGCGGCGACTGGCGGCTCTGGGAAGTCGCGGATCAGCGGTTCGTCGACGGACGCCCGGACGTTGCAACCTGGGTCAGCGCGCCGCTCGACCGCGACCTGACCGTCACCGGAGAGCTCGCGGCCGACCTCTTTGCGTCCACGTCCGGCACGGACAGCGATTTCATCGTCAAGCTGATCGACGTCTATCCGGAGAACGTGCAGCCGCCGGCCTGGAACCCGGACGCCGGTCCAGCGCCGGGTGAATACGCGAAGTCATTGGACGGCTATGAGCTGCCGATTGCCATGGAGGTGCGGCGCGGCCGTTACAACAGGAGTTACGAACACCCCCAGCCGCTCGTCGCGAACACGCCGACGGAATTCAAGATCCCGCTCCGGAACCATGACCACGTGTTCCTGAAGGGCCACCGCATCATGGTGCAGGTGCAGTCGACCTGGTTTCCCGTCATCGACCGCAACCCGCAGAAGTTCGTCCCGAGCATTTATCGCGCGACGGCGGCCGACTTCGTCGCGGCAACACAGCGAATCTATACGTCGAGCGTCCGAGCCTCACACGTCACGCTACCTGTAGCGCGCTGATCATCACCCGTCCGTACTGGCTGAGGGCCCACAGCGTGCGAGCGGCAGCCAAAACGTCGGGAACGCTCGATCTTGAAGCGGACGCATCGAAAGTTGAACGGGGCGAGTCAGAGTGGAACACCCCCCCGTTCAAACCGGTGTGGGAGCCTGAAAAGTTGGACGGGGTCGAGCACAAGTTACACGGGAGATCGCGCCAGTGGAAGCGGGACGACGTCAAGTGGCACGGGGGCGAGTAAGAGCGACACGGGGGAACGGTCAAACGGAAGTGGGATGACGAATAGTGGCAGTGGGACGAGCAGATCTTACGCGCCCCCCATTTTCAGTGTCGTGCTGCGCGCTGCGGCTCGGTCGCCCAGTCGTAGTGCTCGACCGCGTGTTTCAGCAGGTCGGCCACGTCTTCCTGCAACAGATAACCGTGTGCTACCAGATCAAGCGTTGCGACGGCGTATCGGCCCACGTATTCGTCCCGATTGCGATAGCGTTCCTCAATAGAAGGCCGTGGATCGTGCGTACGATCGCGGTCCGCGCGCGTCCGGGGGAAGGGGATGTACGACCCGATCTCGCCGGCGAGGCGGTCGGGCGCGCCGATTGACGTGTCGCGATAGTTCCAACCCGCCTGGGTCGCGAGAGGGCCCGTGATATCCGGCAGACGCACGCCCGCGCGGACGTTGCCGTCCGCGTCGACCGCCGGCACTCGGACGACGAACGGCCTGCCGACCTCCGGTGGCTCGACGCTGACGATGCCCTTGTTCCAGTCCGCGCCGAAATTGAGGTGAAACGCGCGCAGCGGCTGCTGCGGCAGCTGATAGCCGGGAATGTCGGGCCATCCCGCGCGGTCCGGCGACGTAAGCGTGCCGTCCGCCAGCTTCGGATACGCACTCGGCGGCGGCTCGACCCCGTCGACGACCCAGCGATCGAGAGCGCGGAACAGGGCCCGAACGACGGGGCGATAGTCGAGCGGATTGAGCGCGGCGCGACCGACCATGCCGCCGCCGGAATTCGACGCCGGTGGAAACGGGCCGGGGCCATGCGGCGCCGACGCCATCATGTAAACGCGCGTGTTCGCCGGCAGCTCCGCGTCCTTCGTTCCGGTCGGATCCGTGTGCACGAGCGAGCCGGCGCGATTGAAATACTCCGAGTTGGTCAGCAGGTGGAACAGCTTCGGCGCCGTTCCGGTCCGCTCCGCGCGCGCCAGGATTGAATCGACCGCTCCTGTCTCTGGATCGGTTTCCGGACCGTCCGTGAACGGAAACAGATCGACGGGAAACAGGATGTTGAAATACTGCAGCGCATCGCGCGACGCCTGTCCGAAGCGATGATTGAACGATCCGCGGCCCGATCCGCCCACCTGATCGAACACGCCGTCGAACACGCGTCGTCCCTGCTCGTCCTCGTTGAAGCCCTGATAGAGGAAATGGCGCAGGAAGCGGCCGCTCTGCGAGACGCCCCAGCCCATCGCGTACTTGATGCCGGGCATCGGATTCTCGGGTGACGCGTCGTACTTGAAAAAGCTGATGATGTCCCGCGTGCCCGCGAGTCCGCAGCCGACGACTTTCGGATCGGCCGCGCGATAGACGACGTCGTAGATGCGTCCCGGCTCGAACCCGCCGTCGAGTGCGACTCTGCCGCCTTCCACGAACTTCCAGCGCGAGTGCGCGATGATCTGACCCTTCGCGGTCGGCTCGTCGCGCACCGTCATCACGTTTTCGGCGGAGTTCGGATCGACCGGAAGATAGGCCTGGTGATTGCGGTCCGCGAGCTCCGCGGTCGCGCTCCGGTCGTTCAGGATGAAGTTGCCGCGCACCAGGCCGGTGATTTGTTTGCCATTCTCCGTCGCAACCGGCATCTGCATCCGCATGACGCCGTCCCGGACGGGGACGTCCCACTGCCAGCCCATCCACAGCAGCGTGAAGCCCTGGCGCATCAGCGCGCCGTCGCCGAATTGCGCTTCGGTCGTCGGGTCGGGCGAGCCCGCAGCTTTCTGGAACGTACCCAGCAGGGATTTGCCGCCGCGGTTGCCGACTTCATAGAACAGTCGTCCGTTCCCCCGGCGCGGGTCGACGGGCTTGAGGAGGAAGAAGTCCGCAGACGCTTCCACCTCGCCGCGCGCGTTCCGCGGCGCGAGCTTGAGGTCGACGATGATGTCATTCCGCTGCAGGTTGGGGTCGAAGCCGAAGTCCACCTTGCCGACGAGCTTCTCGTAGGGGCCCGCGGCGCCCCAGGCGCGTCCGTTGAGGACCACTTCGCGGCGCTCGACGCGCAGACGCACGACGCGCGCCTCGGCGATCGAGGCTGAGACTGCGAATATGAGCCACGAAGTCACGGAGACACGAAGAGCATCTTGTACAAAGCGGAACTTCGCGCCTGCGTGTCTTCGTCGCATCACTGTCTCTCCGTCACCGTCCGCGTCGCCGATTTCGGGCGCGCGTCGGCGTTCGCGATGTCCCAGCTCGCCTGGTGAATCAGCCGCGCGATCTTTTCCATCTTGGCGTAGTTGATCTTCTCCGGCCGGTCGTACTGCGTGTGATAGTCCGGGTGCAGGCCGGTCATGAAGCCGAGCGCGGGCACGCCGTTCTGCAGGAACGGCCACTGGTCGCTGCGCCGGACCAGGTTCGAAGTGTTGTTGTCGTACCGTTTCTTCAGCTCGAGTCCGATGCCGGCATTGGCTTTGTCGACGGCGGCCGAGACATCGGGCGCGCGCGTGAAGCCCATCACGTTGACCGCGTTGGGGTTCGACTCTGCGGTCTGCACCTCGAGGCCGTTGAAGCGCGCACCGCCGCCGACCGGCACCTCTTCGTTGCGGCCGATCATGTCCATGTTCAGGACCGCGGCGACGGTCGAGAGCGGCGCCATCGGCTGTTCCGTGTACGCCCACGCGCCGAGCAGGCCGCGCTCCTCGGAATTCCACGCGGCGAACAGCACGCTGCGCTTCGGCCGCTGCCCGTCCTTTGCCGCGAGCGCGTAGGCTTGGGCGATCTCGATCAGCGCGACGCTGCCAGAGCCATTATCGTCCGCGCCGTTGAAGATCTGCGTCGCGTCGGCGCCGTTGTGATCGAAGTGCGCAGAGACGATGACCCATTCGTTGTTGAGCCGCGGGTCGCTGCCTTCGACCATGGCGAGGACGTTGCGGTCCGGCACGATGTGCCGATCGACCGCCGTGCGGAGTTCGAGGCGGGCGCCGGGCAGCGGCAGAGGCGCCGCGCCGCGCGCAGTCTCTGACGCCCGCGCCAGCTCCTCGAGCGTCTTGCCGGTGCCGGCAACGAGGCTGGCGGCGATCGCCGGCGAAATCTGCGCGGCGGGAATGTGGATGCGGTCCGACCACGCGGCGAGCATGTAGTTGAGAATCCGCGGCGGTTTTTCCGGCCACGCGTTGCGCGCCGCCGCTTCGAAGTTGGCGCCGCCGGGATGATTGTGCACGTCGCTGACGAACAGAATCGCCCGCGCGCCGCGCTCCTGCGCCGCCAGCGCCTTGCGCCAGGTAGTCGACGATTCGGAGGTCACGACGCCGTCGAACGGGCTGTTCGGGTCGCGCTCGCCGGGTTCGTGGTCGAGTACGAGGACGACTTTATCCTTCACGTCTCCGCGGTAATCGTCGTACTGGAGATGGGGCGCGCTGATGCCGAACCCGGCGAACACCACGGGTCCCGCGGCGGCGCCGCTCGCGCTGAAGCGCTGCGGGAAGAACTCCTGTCCGCTGCGGAGGCGCCGCGAGGCGCCGTCGCCCATTACGACGTCCAGAACATTGGCCTCCGGCGCGCCGAGCGTCGCGGTCATCAGGTTGTAGTTCTGGAAGTACGAGCCGTTCGGCCCGGCCGGTTTCAGCCCCATCCGTTCGAAGCGCGACTTGATGAAGTCGGCGGCCGCGCGGTTCTCCTCGGTGTCGGTGAGGCGCCCGCGCATCGAATCGCCGGCGAGGAAGAACAGGTCGGCGCGAAGGTCCTGCTGGCGTATGGAGTCGTTTTGCGGCGCGCGTGACTGCGCGTGCGTTCCGCCGGACGCCAGAACGATCGCCAGCGCGGGGACGAAGAGCCTCTTCCACATGGGCGGGATTATAAAATGCCCGAAGGCGCGAAGACGTGTTGTTAGTGCTCGTTCATCACGGCGACGCGGTCGGTCCCGACGTCGATCCGCAGCGGCCGCTGTCGAACGCCGGCCGCGCGGGGGTGGACCGGCTGGCCGCGGCGGTCGCGGCAAAAGGCGTCAAGCCCGCCGTCATCTGGCACAGCGGCAAGCTGCGCGCGAAGCAGACTGCCGAAGCCTTCTATCGGGCGTGCAACCCGTTCGCGGACTTTTCAGCGACGCGCGATCTCCAGCCCGACGACAAGCCGGAATGGCTGCGCGATCGGCTGCGTGGGGAAAACAGGGACATCCTGCTGGCCGGGCACTTCTACCATCTGCCGCGACTGCTTGCGCTGCTCGCCGGCGGCAGCGAAGACGACTTCCCGCAGCACGGCGTCGTCGCGCTCGGGAGCGACGACGAGGGAGAGACGTGGCGTGAGCTCTGGAGGCTCAGTTAGAACTGCTGGCTACGGAACGACGACGATGGGCGCGCGCCAGAAGGTGGCCTTCGTCTCGCCTGGTTCCAGGACGCTGACCTGGACGTCGTAGCGTCCGACGGACAGCTGTTCGAGCGGCACGCTGAAGCGCAGCGGCATCGCTTTCGTTTTCGGATCGACTTCGCCGGTGATCGCGAGCGGCGCTGTTTCGAGCGCCTTCGCGTCGCCGCGGTAGAACGTCACGACCGCGACGAGAGGCTGCGTCGTTTCCTCCGTCCGCTCGTACGCCTGTAGGAACACGTAGAGATCGCGCGTCTTGCTGAACACGCGCGTGACGCTCGGCAGCAGCTTCTCTCCGTTGAACACAAGCGGGTTCACGTTTTCGACGTCCTTCTTCACCGAGTAGATCGCGCTGCTCAGGGCCACGCGCTGGCTGCCGAGCACGACCGAGCTGATCGGCACGCGCGTCGTCTCGCGATTCAGGTTCGGGATCGTGAAATTCGCCTGATAGGTGCCGATACGGCCCGTTTCGGCGTCGCGCGCGAGGACCTTGATCACGTACTTGCCGGGCAGTAGCGTGAAGCCGGTCTCGTACTGCACCGGACGCTTCGCGAGCTCCTGCGCCGTCTGGTCGCTGAGCTTGATGTCCAGCTTGTCGCGCACGTTCTGCATCGTCACGCCGTAGTCGTCCTTCACCTCGCCGATGAAGTCGATTTCCGTCCGCACGGCGCCGCGGCGGCGCGCGAGCGCCAGCTCGCTGCCCGGAATCTTCACCGAGACGGGGATGAAGTATTCGGCGCGATTCAGCTGGAAGTAGTTGACCTCCATCGCGATCGTGATGTCGGTCACCGGGTTCTCGAGCATCAGCGCCTCTTCGAGCTGGCGCTCCTTGTCCGCGGCGTTGAACTTCCCGAATTCCTTGTCGGCGAAATAGCCCTGACGGTACGTCAGGTCGGCGGAGGCGCCTTCGCGCAGCGCGACCTTGACGCGGCGGAATTTGCCGTCGAGGGCGGTGTGCGTGCTCGTGTAGCCGAGGATGTAATAGCTGCCGATCGACTGCGCGGCCTGGACGATGCCGGCCGAGAGATCGTTGTTGTCGAACAGCGCTTTGCCGCCGGTGTCCTTCGCCAGGCTGTACAGCGTGTCCTGCGACCGCTGGAAGTTCGTGATGCGCGTCATCGCGCCGACGCCCGTCAGTGCCGCCGTGCCGCCGGGGGATGCCTGCCTCGCGTCGCCGAGCGGCGCCTCGGCAACGAGGCCTCGCGCGTCGACCGGGTAGATGGCGACGTTCGCACGCGTCGCCGCGTTGATCGTGGCGCGCAGCTGCGCCTGGTTGTCGACGCCGTTCAGCCGCAGTCCGCTCGAGAAGTAGACGAGCGACTTCCGCTCCGCCAGCGTCCGCATCATCGTCGCCGCGGTCTGGAGGGCCGAGAGCTGGCGATCGGTGTTGAGGATGTTGAACTCCGCATCGTCCTGCCCGAAGGCGGTGCCGACGTCCGTCGTCTGATCGGCCAGGTCGCTGGCGTCGCGCGAATCGCCGTAAATCAGCGTCTCGATCACTTCCTGCAGCGCTGACCGATCGCTCGTGAAGTCGGTCTTCACGCGGACGGCGCCGCCCTGGAACGTCAGGATCGCGACGAGGTCCTGCGGCTTGATCTGTTCGGCCAGGTATTTCCGCGCCGCGGTGAACGCGCGCACCTGGTCCTGCGGCGGCATCGAGCTGAGATCGAAATAGAGCACGATCAGCTTCCGGTCCTTGTAGCGCACGTCGCCGACGGCGGACCCCTTGATCGTCGGCTGCACCGTTGGCGCGACGGTGGCCGCGCGCGGCGGCGGCGGCGCGACGACCGGAGGCAGCGGCGCGTCGCTTGTCTCGACGCGCTGGAAAGCGACCTGCGTGATCGTCTGCGCCTCGCCGTCCTCGGTGACGACGAAGTCGGCGGCCGTCAGGCCTTCAATCGGCTTGCCCTGCTTGTCGTTGACGGTGACGTCGACGACGGTCAGCTTCGTGCCGCTGCGGAAAACGGGAGGCGGCTGCGATGGTGTCTGTGACGCGCCCAGAGGCACACACATCAGCGACACCATGAGGGCCGCCGATCGCCAGTGCTTCCTCGTCATCAGAATCTCAGCCTCAGCGTCGAATTCAGCTTCCGCATCACGTTCGCCTGCGCGGGCAGCCCGAACTGCGGGCTGCCGACGATTGCGTTCACGCCGCTGTAGGTCACGCGGTTCAGGATATTGGTCGCGTCAATGCGCCAGTCGAGCGACAGCCGATCGCCGAACAGGAACGAGCGTCCGGCGCCGGCGTTCAGCGAGAACTGCGACGGCCCGCGGATTGAATTGCGTCCGGCGGAGCCCCACTGACCGGGCGCCGGCGCCGAGTATGCGGCCGGGTTCGCGTACGTCCCGGATGCGATGTCGGTCGTCGACACGCCAGTGAGGCTGGCGCGAATCGATCCGGTGACCGCCGTGCCGGGGACGGTCGTCAGGAAGATGGGCGTCAGCGGCATCCCGCTCCCGACGGTGAGCTGCGACGTCACGGTCCAGCCCTTGAACAGCGCGCCGCGAATGCCGTCGAGGAGCGTACCTCCGCTCACACCGATGCCCGATGTGTACTGCACGTTCGCGGTGACCTGATGGCGCTGGTCGAAATTCGACGGCGCGTAGTCGGCGGCCGGATTCAGCCAGTCCTGTGCGATGGACGCACCGCCCAGGCTCGCACCGGCAAATGCGGCGGCTGCGTCGTCGGTCGCCTTGGCCAGCGTGTACTGCACCGAGGCCGCGAGACCGTTGCGCAGGCGGCGGCGCAGCTGCAGCTGCACGGCATTGCGATCGGACGTGCCGCTCGAAGTCAGATACGCGAACCCGGCAGGGCACGCCGGGCATGGATTCACGGCGCCGGCCGGATACGTGTTCGGCAGGAACTCCTGCAGCAGGTGCGACCCGTGGGCGCCGAGGTACGTCGCCGTCATCGTCAGCGACGCAGGCAGGTCGCGCTGCACCAGCACCTGCCAGTTCTGTGCGTATCCAACGCGGAGATTCGGATCGACGGCAAACGTGCCGATGGCGTTCGAGGGCGACGCCGGGAAACCGTTGGCCAGGGTCAGGGGCCGCGCCGGGCTGGTCTCGATGCTGAGCGTCGTTGACAGCGGCGGCTGCTGAGCGAGCAGCAAGTCCATCGCCTGATAGACGGCCGTATTGCGATAGATGCCGTAGCCGGAACGCACGACGAGCGACGAGCCGGCGATCGGCCGCCAGGCGACGCCGATGCGCGGTTGGATGCCCCGGAAGTCGGATTTCAACGGATTGCCGGACACGACCGTCGTCGCGGATCGGAAGTCGGGCGACAGACTCAGGTTGACGAGACTGCCGGACTGTTCCGTGAACGGCGATTCGAACTCCCATCGCGCGCCGACGTTCGCCGTCAGCGACGGACTGATGCGCCAGTCGTCCGTAATGTAGGCGTCGGCGATCGTCGCGCGCAGGTTCTTTTCGGCATTCCCGAAGGCGATCGAACTCGCGTGCGGCAGGCCGAGGAGAAAATCGCCCAAGTCGGATCCCGTCGCTGACCCCGTGAACGTGAATGCGCCCCTTGCGTTCTGCTGCGAGACGACGTCGAGGGCGCGCGCTTTGACGTCGCCGCCGTACGTGACGTTATGGCGTCCGTGGCTCCAGAGCACTTCGCCACCGGCCGCGTGCGTCTGATCGTGGTTCGACGCGTACGGCGCACCGCCCGTGAGTGCCGCGATGCCGCTCGAGAACGTCAAGCCGGGCGGTCCCCAGTCGGCCGGGTTCTGATCGTTGCCTGCGATGCCGGCCTCGCCCGAGATGTTCTCGCGCCCCGAGAAGAACGGCGTCGCGTGGGTGATGAGCGCGGTGTACTCATAACGCAGCCGCATCGTGGAGAACTGCGAGAAACGGTGCGACCAGGTGACCGGCGTGTCGATTCCCGTCGTGGCGCTCGCATCGGTGAAGCCGAAGATGTTGCCGGTGTCGATCGTGGTCCGCTGCAGCGACAACGTGCCGAACACCTGATCCTTCGGTGGCCTCACCGGTGCGATCATCCGCAGCTGCATGGCGTCCTGCACGGTCGTCGCGAGGACAGGCGTCTGGAAGTTGTAACGGCCGCCGCCGTCGACGTTCGGCAGCGGATACAGGTTCAGCAGCGAGGCGGCCTGCGGAGCGATTCGCTGCTGCGGAATCAGGGCGCCGGCAAACGGCGAACCGGTGGCCGGATCAATCGGGCGGACGAGTTGGCCGAGGGCGTTGACGCTCAAGGAAAAGTCGCCGCTCCGCTCGGCCGCCGTCGGGACGAGCGCCGTCTGCGTCGTCGCGTCGTGGTTCGAAGTGTGCTGATACCCGAGGAACAGCGTCGCCTTGTTGCGCAGCCCCGGCAGCTTCACCGGACCGGCAAACTGTCCGGACACCTGCGCGTCCGTGTAGACCGGCTTGGGCGTCGGCTGGCCCGTGAACGAGAACGGGCTCGAGTCCCACCGGGACGTGTCGAGGATGACGCCAATGCCGCCGTTGTAGAGCGACCGCCCGCCGCGGCGGTTGTTGCCGAACGCCGCGAGCTGCGCGAACGGCGACGAGGCGCTGTTGTTCACGCTGCCGTTGATGAGGAATCCGTCGGCGGCGTCTGCGGAGCGATCGCTCCCCGTGTCGCCTCCTGCGATCACGGGCGCGTCGGCGCGGACCGGCGGTGCGGATGCGGCCGGCGACGCGGTGACGGCGGCGCGCTGGAATCCTCCTGCTGCCGCCGTCCGCTGTCCCGGCAGAGGCGTGGCCGGCGCCGCGACTTCGTTCCGCACGGCTCCGCCCTTCGCGATCTGATCGAAGGGAGTGATCGTCAGCGCGAACGAGGCAGGCGGTGTGCCGGACGCAACCGCGACGTCCTGCTGCGCGGTCGCGAAGCCAAGCATCGCGACCTCGATTGTCCATGTGCCTTCAGCGAGATCCGGAAAACGGTACCCCCCATCGTCGTCGGTCACGGTCTCGTGCTTCGCGCTCCCTTGCGTCGCTGTCACGGTCGCGCCCGGGACCGGCAGACCGGAGAACGTCACCTGTCCGCGAAGGTCCGCTGCCAGCGCGCCGCTCGACCATGCCGCGACGAATGCGAGGCATGCGGCGAGGCGGCTAGTTCTCAACCGGATGCTCCGCGCGATCGATCACGAGCACTTTGACGGGCGCCCGCTGCGATTCCAGCTTGAGCCCGAGCTGCTCCTGGACCGCCGTGAACAGCGACGGCCCGTTCGGATCGATCGGCACGCCGTTGACCAGCGGCTCGGGCGCGCCCGGCGGACGCTGCGGCAGGTTGTCGGGAGTCCACGTCAGGTTCATGTCGTACGCGCCCGTCAAACCCGTTTTGTCCACGACGATGCGTCCGGCGAATTGAGAGAGGGAAGCGGCGATTTGCAACGTCGGCGCGGCGCCGACAACCATGTTCCCGAACCCGATTCGTATCCCGCAGGGCATCGGCTGGCCCGGCTGCGGCGGCCCGGGAGGCGCCGCGCCCCGGCCGCGCCCCGCTATCGCCGCGCAGTCGACGTCCGACTTCGTCAACTGAGGGCCCAGCTTGCCGTCGGGCCGATTCAGTACCAGCGCGAAGATCGGCATGTCGCGGTCCTCGTTGTGAACGGTCAGCTTGAACCGGTCGGCGAGCAGCGCGCGCAGCATCAGCTGGACCGGTCCCGGTTGTCCGAGCGGCGGCGGCGGCCCGCTGATCGCGCCGTCTTCCGCCTTCGCGTTGATGTCGTAGCGCTCGTCGTTCATCCAATCCGGGCCGCCGACCAGCTGCGAATCCTGCAACTGGTAGGCGTTGCGGATCAGCATCCGCAGTGCCACGTTGGTCGCCGTGAAGCGGCCGCCTGGCTGCATGCCGATCATCACGCGGCCGTCACCGGACTTGTTCAATTTGATCGACGCGACCTCGAACTGAAGTGTCTTGTCCGCGGGCGCAGCGCCCTGCCGGGCCGAGATGGCCGCTGCTGCGCCGGCGACCATCGCCGCCGCGAGGATCTGTCTCATAATCGTCGTCTCCCTGGTTACGTCAGTTCCCGGTTGGACGTTCCGCGCGATCGATGACGAGCACATCGACCGGCGCCTTCTGCGGATCGAGCTTGAGCCCCAGCTGTTCGCGCACGGCCGTGAAGAGCGACGGGCCGTTCGGGTCTGGTGCGGCCAACGCGCCGGCCGCGAATTTCTTGTCGAAGCCCTGCGGCATCCGGTCGGGCGTCCACTTCAGCGTGAAGTCGTAGTCGCCGGACAGGCCGGTACGGTCCATGACGATTCGGCCGGCCCAGTTCGTCAGGCTGTTTGCGACCTGGCTCAAGCTGGCGCCGTTCACGGCCATCGAGCCGGCACCCATGTGGATGCCGCACCCCTTCTCACCCGACGGCTTCACCGCCATCTTCGCGTTGCGCGCTCTGAGTTTGCCGGCGGCGTCGCCGGCGTCGCAGTCGACGGCTGCACGCGCGAGTTGCGGCCCGAGGTGCCCGTCCTTCGCCGCTACGACCAGCGCGTACACCGGCAGCTCGCGCGAATCGATATGCGTACCGAGGTTGAAGCGATCGGCCAGCAGCGAACGGAGCATCAGACGCACGTCCTCGTCCGCATCTCCTTTCGCGACGATGTCGAAGTGATCCGTGTCAATCCAGCCGGGTCCGCCGGCCAGCTGCGGCGGCTGAAGCCCGTACGCGTACTGAATCAACAGGCGGATGGGTACGTTCGTGGCGCTGAAGCGGCCGCCTGGCAGCGTCTGAATCAGAATCTTGACATCGGCACCCTGGTTCGGCTTCACCGACGCCACCTCGAACTGCGGCCACGCCGTCGTTCCGTCGGGCGTTACCTGGAGCCTGAGCGGATGGCTCACCCGGAGAGCGAACGTCGTCACACGCGTTTCGGCCCGTTCGACACGCTGATGCGGTGAGACGGCGCCGGCGCCAATCGGCGCCGCGATCGTGACGAATGCGAGCATTCCGAGCACCGTCTTGCGGGAGCGCGACAGCGGCTCGGCGCCGCCGTGCGTCATGATGCGCTCGATGCGGCGCGTGAGATCCGAGCCCGTCACGCCGGCGACACAGGCCAGAGGCGCTTCGACGTACATCCGGCACGCCTTGAGAATCGTCTCCGCGTACACTTCGGGTCTGCCGCCGATGTGGAGCACGTCCTCATCGCACGCGCGCTCACGTTCGTCGACGAGCCGCGCGCCGATCCACCACACGAGCGGATGAAACCAGAATGCCGCCTCCACGATCATGTGGAGCGCCGCCCACAGATTGTCGCGACGCCTCACGTGGGAAACCTCGTGCGCGAGAATCGCTTCGATCTGGTCCGTGTCCAGATGATCCGCGATCGCGGCCGGCCACAGCAGCACGGGCCGCAGAACGCCGAAGACCCCCGGCTCGAGTTGCGCGTCGCAGGATACGAACCCGATCCTGCGCTTGCGGCCGCTGACGCTCTCGACGCTCTCGAGGCGCCTGAGGGCGGCGACCGTGCTGCCGTCTTCGATGCGCGGCGCGGATCGCGCGAGCGCGGCGATGCGGCGCCAGCGGACGACCCAGACGCCGAGAATCAACAGCGTGCCGCCGGCCCAGAGCGCGATCGCCGCCGCACCGATCCATCCACTCCAGGCAGACGCTCCCTTCGTCTGCTCCGCCAGCGCAGCGTCGATCGGCGGAAGAGACAATCCGGCGCCCGGGTCGCGGATGACGATGGTGACCTGTCGCTGAATCGCAGCGATCGCAGCCGTTCTGATGCCGAGCGAGCCGCCGAACGCAATCAACGCGCCGAACGGAACGAGAAACTTGAAGGACGCCGCGACCCACATGGCATGCCGGACGGCGGCTTCGTGGCGGCGGAACGCGAGTGTTCCAAGGCCGACGAGTCCGGCGAAAACCGTCGACTGCCACAGGTGCGCCCAGAGTTGCATGAGGTTCATGACGTCTTTCACCCGATTTAGTTCGCCACCGGGCGCTGCGCGCTGACGACGATCAGTACGTCGACCGGGCCCTTCGCCGCGTCGAGCTTGAGTCCGAGCTGCTCCTGCAGCGCTGTAAAGATAGACGGTCCGTTGGGGTCGACGGCCGCGACGAACGCCGCCTTTTTCTGCAGCCCGGGCGTCGACTCGTCCGGCGTCCATTTAAGCGACCCTTCGAAGTTGCCGGTCAGGGCCGTGCGATCGACGACAGTGCGTTCGAGCAGGCCCGACAGCGTATTGGCGAATTGCGCCATTGGCGCGCCGTTCAACGTCATCGTGCCGATGCCGCCGCGGATGCCGCACGGCGCGGCGCCCGCCGACGGCAGTGGGGCCTTGTTGATGTTCCCCCGGTCGTCGTCGCAGCCAACCGTGGAGGCGTGCAGCGACGGGCCGAGCCGGCCGTCTGACCTCGCAACGACGAGGTTGTAGATCGGCAGGTCGCGCGATTCGGCGCGCGAGACGAGCTTGAAGCGATCGGCGAGCATCGCTTGCAGCATGAGTTGCATGGCGCCATCGCCTTTCGCAACGATGTCGAAGCGATCGGTGTTGATCCAGTCGGGACCGCCAATCACCTGGAACGCCTGGACGCGATACGCGAACTGGACGAGGCTCTGCAGCGTGACATTCGTCGCGGTAAAGCGGCCGCCGGCGCCGGTGTGGATCTGGACCGGTCCGGGACCGGACACGTTGGATTTCACGGACGCGACCTCGAACTGCGGCCGCTGTTCTGCGGTCTGCACCACCACGAGGAGCGCCAGCATGAAGATCAGTTTCATGGCTTCTCTTTCTCCAATCCGTCGCGGTTCTTCGCCAGCTTCCGCAGCGTCCGTTCCGCTTCGTGCACGTCGTCGAGCGTCAGCTTGCCGGCCTCGATGAGATGCGCCACCACCGGCTGCGTCCGGCCGCCGAAGAAGCTCAGAAGCTCGTCGATCAGCCGCCGCTGCGCAGTGGATCGGGTGATCTGCGGCTCGAAGATATACGCGTTGCCGACCTTCTTGACGCGGCGGAGCGCCTTCTTCGCTTCGAGGCGCGACACGATCGTCTGCACGGTCGTGTAGGCGGGTCGTCCCGCGGCGGGCAGCGCCTCCTGAATCTCGCGGACGGACGCGGCGCCGAGTGTCCAGAGCGCTTCCATGATCTGCAGTTCGAGCCGGGTGAGTTTCGGCGGCAACGCGTGCTCCTATTGACGTAGAGAGATCTACTACAGACGTAGTTGTAAAGGCAAGCAGCCCGCCGCGCACGCCTGGTATTCGGCGCGGCGCCG
>DASQHH010000871.1:0-10405 GCA_035632195.1 Vicinamibacterales bacterium | reverse complement strand
GCGATATCGCACGCCGTGCATGACTGGTCGGGCGGGACGCGCATCGGGTCTGCACTGCGAGCGTTCAATCAGCGGTGGGCGCGGCAAGTGCTGACCGGCGGACCGGTGGTGCTGCTGATCTCCGACGGCTGGGATCGCGGTGAACCGATTCAGCTCGCGCGCGAGATTGCGCGGCTCCGACGCAGCTGCCACCGGCTCGTCTGGCTGAATCCGCTGATCGGAACGGAGAACTACGCGCCGCTCACGCGCGGACTGCAGGCTGCGCTGCCGTTCGTGGACGACTTCCTCCCGGCGCGCACGCTGACCGACTTCGCGGACCTCGCGTCACATCTCAATGCGCTCGCCCGAGCGCCGCTGCCAGCGCGCGCTTCGTGAACACCGCCACCATGGCCCGGCGATAGTCGGCGCTCGCGTGCAGATCGCTGTTGACGTCCTTCAGCTCAGCGCCGGCATTTTTTGCCGCGGCGGCAATGGTCTCTGCCGACGCCTTCTTGCCCGTGAGCTGCTGCTCCACGCCAGCCAGGCGCGACGCCGAGCCCGCCGCGCCCGTCACGGCGACGCGCGCCGACGCAATCGTGCCGCCGGAGACCTCGAGCGCCGCCGCCACGCCGACGATCGCGAAATGCGACGCGTGCTGGTGCAGCTTCGCATACGCCGCGCTCTTGATCGGCTTGAACTGCACGGACGTGATCATCTCAGCCGGATCGAGATCGACCGTGAACAGTCCCTTGAAGAAGGTCTTCGCCTTCGCCACGCGCGCGCCTGACGGACCCTTGATATGAATGTCAGCCTCGAGTGCCAGGATCGCGGCCGGGTAGTCCGCCGCCGGATCCGCGTGGGCCAGGCTGCCCCCGATCGTTCCCCGGTTGCGCACCTGCTGATCGCCGATCGACGCCGCGCACTCGGCCAGCATCGGACACGCTTCGCGAATCACGGACGAGGTCGCGACCTCATGGTGAACGCTCGCCGCGCCGATTTCGATCGCATCGCCCGCCTTTCTGATGCCGGCCAATCCCGGAATCCGCGCGATGTCGATGAGCAGCTCCGGATCGCTGAGCCGCAGCTTCATCGCCGGCACCAGGCTGTGGCCCCCGGCGATCAGCTTGCCGTTGCCCCGCGCATCCTTCAGCTTCGCGATCGCCTCGTCGACCGACTTCGCGCGGGTGTAGTCGAATGAGCTCGCAATCACGACCGCCCTCCCTGGATGATCTTCCACAGTTTCTCGGGCCGAAGCATCATGTCGACGTGCTTCACGCCGAACTCGCTCAGCGCGTCCACGACCGCGCACACGATGCACGGCGTCGAGCCGAGCGTCCCGGCTTCGCCGACGCCTTTGGCGCCGAGCGGGTTCACCGGCGTGGGCGTCACCGTCGCCTCCAGCTCGAAGCGCGGGAAGTCGATGGCGCGCGGCATCGCGTAGTCCAGGAACGAGCCGGTCACCAGCTGGCCGTCTTCGTTGTAGACGACTTCCTCGATCATCGCCTGCCCGATCCCCTGGGCCAGGCCGCCGTGGATCTGTCCCTCGACGATCAGCGGATTGATCAGGGTCCCGGCGTCGTCCACCGCGACGAGTTTCAGGAGCGTCGGCTCGCCCGTCTCGCGATCGACCTCGACCATCGAGATGTGGCACCCGAACGGATACGTGTTGTTCTCCGGCTCCCAGAACGCTTCATCGCTGAGGCCCGGCTCGAGGCCCTTCGGCAGCGGGACCGGGACGTAGGCATACGCCGCGATGTCGGCGAACGTCTTCGCTGACGCCGGCGCGCCTTTCACCGCGATCGTGCCGTTCTCGAAGACGAGGTCGGCTTCGTTCGCCTCCATCATCGCGGCCGCGAACTTCGCCATCTTGGCTTTCACCTTCGAACCCGCCAGCGCAATGACCGTCCCGCCGACCGCCTGCGACCGGCTGCCGAACGTGCCGATGCCCTGCTTCACCACGCCCGTGTCGCCGTGCAGGATTGTGACGTGCTCGATCGGCACGCCGAACTGATCCGCAAGCATCTGCCCGAACGTCGTCTCGTTGCCCTGCCCGTGCGGCGACGCGCCGGTGGTCGCGCTGATCCGTCCGTCGCGCTCGACGGTCACCTGCGCGTGTTCCCAGCCGCCCGTCGGCAACGCCGCCGACGGCCCGAGGCCGCAGACCTCGACGTACATCGACAGCCCGAGGCCGACGAGCCGTCCCTTCGCGCGCGCGGCGTCGCGCTCTTTTTTCAGCTGATCCCAGTTCGCCGTCTTCAGCGCGAGGTCGAGCGCCTTGCCGTAGTCGCCGGAGTCGTAGACGGCGCCAGCTTGTGTCGTGAACGGAAACTGATTCGGTTGGATGAAGTTCTTCCGCCGCACGTCGGCGGGGTCCATTTTCAGCTCGCGCGCCAGCATGTCCATCGCGCGCTCGACGAAATAGGTCGCCTCGGGCCGCCCCGCGCCGCGGTACGCGTCCGTCGGCGTCTTGTTCGTGAAGACTTCCGTCAGCGTCGTCCGGATGGCCGGGATGTTGTACGTCGCGTTGGCCATCATCTGCGTCAGCGTCGGGATGGCCGCCGTCAGCAGCATGTTGTAGGCGCCGATGTCGGCGATGAGTTTGATCTTGAGGCCGAGCACCGTCCCGTCTTTCTTGGCGGCGAGGTCGACGTACGCGATCAGATCGCGCCCGTGCGTCGTTGCGACGAACGCTTCCGTGCGGTCCTCGTTCCATTTGACCGGGATGCCGAGCGCCTTCGAGATGGCCGAACAGACGTACTCCTCGGCGTAGATGTTGATCTTCGCGCCGAAGCCGCCGCCGACTTCGGGCGCGATCGCGCGCACCTGGTCCTGGCCCATGCCGTTCAGCGCCGCGATGAACGACCGCAGGATGTGCGGGTTCTGCGTCGACGACCAGATGGTCATCGTCCCCTTGCCCGGCTCGTAGTGCGCGACGACGCCTCGCGGCTCGATCGCGGAAGGCGCGAGGCGGTGATTGACCATCCGCTGCGAGATGACCACCTCCGCCTTCCTGAATGCCGCGTCGATCGCGGAGTCGTCCGGCGTCGTATCGGGGACAACGCCCGTACCGCTCGGCACCAGCGCCACCGCGAGGTTGTTCGGGAAGTCTTTGTGGATCACGACCGGCTTGCCCGTCATCGCCTTCTCGACGTCGACGACCGCAGGCAGCGGATCGATGTCGACCACGATGGCATTCGCTGCGTCGCGCGCGACATAGCGGTCGCGGGCCACGACGACCGCGACCGGCTCGCCGACGAACCGGACCGTGTCGACTGCCACGGCGCGGTGCTCCGGCGACGGGAACGGCGTTCCGATCGGCATCGGCGGCAGAATCTTCGCGATGTCCGCGCCCGTGTAGACGGCCTCGACGCCGTCCATCGCCGCTGCCGCTTTCGTGTCGATCGACGTGATTCTGCCGTGCGAGACATCACTGCGCTTGAACGCGACATGCTGCATCCCGACGAGCGCGATGTCGTCGACATACGTGCCGCGGCCCTGAATCAGCCGCGGATCTTCGCGGCGTTTGATGCGTTGTCCGACGAGTTTGGGGAGGACTGGTGCAGTCGGCATCCCTTACCTCCCGTCCGCCGCGTGCTTCGACGCGTGCTGAATCGCGTTGACGATGTGCTGGTAGCCGGTGCAGCGGCAGAAGTTGCCGGCGATCCCCTCGCGAATCTCGCGCTCGGACGGCTTCGGGTTGTCGGCGAGCAGCGTCACCGCCGTCATGATCATGCCCGGCGTGCAGAAACCGCACTGGAGGCCGTGCTCTTCCCAGAAGCCTTGCTGCAGCGGATGGAGTTCGCCGTTCTTCGCCAGGCCTTCGATGGTCATGACGTCGGATCCGTCGGCCTGGACCGCGAAAATCGTGCAGGACTTGGCGCTGCGGCCGTCGACGAGCACGGTGCACGCGCCGCACTGCGTCGTGTCGCAGCCGATGTGCGTCCCGGTGAGGCGCAGGTTTTCCCGAAGGAAGTGGGCAAGCAGCAGGCGAGGCTCAACATCGGCCTGTCTGCGCTTGCCGTTGACTGTGACGGCAATCTTAGACATGGGTCCGCTCCGGAAGGGCCTACACTATCGCCCCTTCCCGAATAGCGCAATCCGGAGCGGAACGCTCTCATCGCCCGTTTAACTGAATTCTTAGGCTCCCAGCCTAGGATTGGTCTACGGCCGCTTCCCGCTTCGTCGTCGCAATTCTGATGACCGCCGTGGCCGTGGCCGCCGCGCCGGCGTACGCGCAGACCGCGGACCCCCAAACCGGCACGTCCAACAATCGTCTGTTCGGCGCCATTCCCGACTTCCTGACCGTCGACAACGCCGAGAGTGCGCCGCCGCTCACGCCGCGCCAGAAGCTCGACGTGACGACGAGGTCGAATTTCGACATCGGACAGATCCTGTACGGTCTCGGCCTCTCGACCATGAGCCAGATTCAAAACAGCGATCCGACGTTCGGCACCGGCGCGTCCGGCTTCGGAAAGCGTTTCGCGCTCGAATTCAGCGACATCTCCGTCGAGAACTACCTGACGACCGCGATTTTCCCGACTGCGTTTCACCAGGATCCGCGGTACTTCCGCCTCGGCCGCGGCCCGGGCTGGCATCGATTCGCGTACGCGGCAAGCCGCATCGTCGTCACTCGCAGCGACGCCGGCACGGCGCAGTTCAATGGGTCGGAGATCGGCGGTGCCGCCGCCGCCGCGGGGATCTACAACCTCTATCATCCTGCCGGCGACCGCTCCGTTGCGCACACGTTAGAGAACTTCGGCATGCAAATCGGCTTCGATACCGGCTTCATCGTCGTGCGGGAATTCTGGCCGGACATGCGGCGCAGACTCGGGGAGATGTGGCACTCGCAATAGAGAACTTCGTGCCTTCGTGTCTACGCTTGCTGCCACGCAGCGAATGCATCGACGAGACCTGCGCCTGTCGCGCCGTCGTCGCCTGTCGACGCCGGCAGTCCGTGGCCTTCGTTGCTGTCCGGGTTCGCGTGGCCGACCGTGACATCGCGCGCCGTCCGCCGCAGGATCGCCTTGATGTCTCCCGGCGTCAGCCCAGGATTCTTCTCCAGCAGCAGCGCGCATACGCCTGCCAGCTGCGGCGCCGCCGCGGATGTGCCGCTGAACACGCCCCACCCGTCGGTCGCGCGCGTGCCGTCGTGATGCGAGTTGTCGATGTCGATTTCACAGCCGGACGGAATCGGCAGCGTGATGTAGTCCGCGTTCGGCAGCAGCCCGACGAGGCCGCAGAAGTCCGGCACGTGGCGGCCGGCATAGATGCGGCTCAGGAAGGCGCTCGAGTAGTCTGACGCCTGCGGCTTTCCGCTCTCGTCGACGTATACGCCGCCCGCAGCAATGACGTCCGGCATCATGCCCGGGAACGACACGTGTCCGTTGCCGGCCGAAAGGACGACGATCGTGCCCGCCGCGACTGCCGCCTGTATCTCCGCTTCCAGCGCGACGAGGTTGTTCGGCAGTTTCGCCAGCGGCGTCTCGCTGACGCGTTGCCCTGTCGCCGGATCGGTCTGGACCAGGTCGTATCCGAGGCTGATCGAGATCACCCGCGGCTTGTGCTGCAGCGCCTGCTGAAAGCCCTCGAGGATGGTCGCGCCCTGTTCGTTGGGGTCGTCGTTGTCGACCTTGATGCCGATGAACGTCGCGCCCGGCGCCACGGCGAAGATGTTGGTGGACTCCCCCGTCCCATGCCCGTTGCCGTCCGTGGACGCGCTCTTCACCCGCGCCGCGAGATCCACGGTCGAGTGGAACTTGTTTTTCACGAAGAACGGATGGCTGTGCGCGAAGCCGCTGTCCACCATCGCCACCGTCACGCCCTTGCCGGTGGTCCCCTTGGCGTGCACGTCCGCAGCGCGCAGCAGCTCAGGCACGTCCTTCGGCATCTTCAGGCAGAAGTACTTGACCTTCGGCGGCGTCGCGCTCGGCGCCTTCGGCTTCGCTTTCTTCGCCATGTAGATGTGCGGCCATTGGATGTACGCATCGTCGATCAGCTCCATGACCAGCGGATCCGGCTTCCACGGCGCACCGTCGGGCGGGAAGTAGAACGCGTGCGCGGCGGCCTGCTCTGTCGGCCTGACGTGAAAGGCTGCCAGCTTCGTGCCGAATGTCTTCTCGAACAGCGCACGAGATCCACGGACGGAGACCGTCAGCTGCCCGCGGCTTGTCAGCTGGAAACCGCGGCGATGCAGCTCCGCGATCGCGCGATCCATCTCGACCGGGTCCGGGCGGAACGAGGGCGCGGCTGCGGTGGACATGCGCGCGGCCATCTTCGTCGGCCCGAGTCGATCGACAAGGCGCTTGAACGTGACTGCGATCCGCAGTTCGTCGGATGGCTGGGTGACCTTGGCCTGCTCGACGGGCTCCTGCTTCTGGACGGCGTACATCGGTGCGCTCCTGCATCAGTCGAGTCGGACGTGCTCCCGCGCGAGGGTGACGCTCTCGACGTGCTGCGCGAGAGCGGTCGGCACCGGCAATGCATCGGACGTGGTCTCGCTCACACCCGGGAACAGCGTTCGAAAGGCCTCGGGACTCACGTCGCCGGAAATCGTTGCCGCGCCCGACGCCGTCGGCGTAATGCCGGCCGCCTTCAGCGTTTCGTTCGCGGCCTGGATCGCCGCGGGATTCCGCGACTCGCGTTTGAGCAGGAGCTGAAGCCGCACCGTGCGCCGAGCATAGCAGCTCCCGCCCGCCATCACGCAGTGATCAACGCCCAGCAGACAATCGCGCTGCAGACGGTGCTCCACCGTCCGTACGCTTTGTAGATACCGGCCGCGAACTTCGCCTGCTGGGTCACGTTCATCCCGTCGGCTTTGATCTGTGGATCGGACACGTTGCGCACCGCCACCCACGGCGGCGCGCCAGGGCCGAGCCGTTGCGCCACGAGTCCCAGCACCGCGTCCCCCATTTCCGACACGTCGCCGAGGCCCTTCAGCTTGTAGTGGTTGTCCGACGTATCAAACCCGAAGAAATCCGTTGTCACCACCGCCGATGTGAGCTCGTTCAGGGCGACAGTGACGATGCGCGGCTTGCGCGTGTTGTCTTTCGGCAGCTGCGCGGCGTTCGCGTTGAACAGCATCCGCGCCGTGGCGAACCGCTTCTTGTTCGGCGCCGCGCTCGTGTAATGCGCCTGCGCGATCGGCTGGCCGTCCACCTGCTTGTTCTTGAACTTCGCCGTGCAGTCGAACCGCACGATCGGGCTGACGACGACATCGCCCACTTCGAACTGTTTGCCGATGCCGCCGGCGGTACCCGTCGTGATCACGAGCGTCGGCTGGACCTCGGTGATGATTTGCGTCCACACGTCTATGTTGGGCAGCTGGGGACCGTCCTGCGACATGTGCGAATCCGACTTGAAATAGACGACGGATTTGCTGCCGATCTTCCCGGTCCAGTACGCGCCGAGCCGCCCCGCCTGCTTCGCAGGACAGCCGTTCCGCATCTTTCCTGAGATCCTCGCGAACCGGTGCTTGTACGTCACGTAGTCATTCCGCGAGTCCTTCCCGGGCGTCAGCACACGGCTGAGCGCGTGCCCCTCGTCCACGGTCCACGTCACGACCAGCACGTCCGCCTTCGGCAGCGCGCCGCTCTTGCCCTTGCGCGCCGTCTTGTCGGTCTGCGGCGCAAGGCCCGACGGCCACTTGATGTCGGTGAAGCGCGACAACCCCGTCGCCGTCGAGAAGGCGAGGAATTCCCGCCCGTGCGGCGCCTCGGAGTCGAACTCGATGATCTCGCGCTGAATGTCGGCGGGATCCGGCGCCCGCGCCGCCGCGGCCTTCGTCGCGAACGCGGCAGCGGGCGGAGGCGTTTCGACCGGATCGAACCCTAGGTTGCGCTTGGCCCACTTGCGGTCGACAACCATGTGCGTCGCGCTCCTTCTTTGCTGTAGACGATTTCGAGGGCGCCGCATCGTGCGCGATTGATGATCGGGAGTCAACCGACATTTCCGTCGGCCAACCCATTAGCTCAAGCGGCCAACCCGTTGGCTTTGTGCAACCGGGAAAGCGTTCGATCTAGGATGCGCAGCGCTGTAGGAGTAATTGGTTATGCAACGAACGCGGAAGAACGTCTGGGAACTCGGGAAGGATTGGGCGGACGACATTCTCTGGTACGCGCGCGGCGTCGCCGAACTGAAGAAGCTCGCGATCGCCGATCGCGGCAGTTGGAACTTCTACGCCGCGATGCACGGTATCGACCCGCAGTTGTGGGCCCAGCTCGGCGTCATCACGACGACGACGCCGATGCCTCCGGGCTCAGACGTCAAGCGCTTCTGGCAGCAGTGCCAGCACGGCAGCTGGTACTTCCTGCCGTGGCACCGCGGCTATCTGATCGCGTTCGAGGCGACCGTCCAGGCGGCGATCACGAAAGCCGGCGGACCCGCCACCTGGGCACTTCCCTACTGGAACTACTTCAAGCCGCACCAGTTCAAGCTGCCGACCGCGTTCGCGTCGCCCGACTGGCCGGACGGCAAAGGCACCAACCCGCTGTTCGTCAAAGAGCGCTACGGGCCGAACAACGACGGCAAGGTGTTCGTCGTGCTGAGCGACGTCAATCTGAAGGCGCTCACCGACCCGGACTTTACCGGCACATCGTCCGGCAGTCGCGGATTCGGCGGCATCGACACCGGGTTCGAACACGGCGGCAGCATGCACGGGCGGCTCGAGCAGCAGCCGCACGATCAGGTCCACGGTCTCGTGGGCGGCGGCGACCAGACGACGCAACTGCCCGGACTGATGTCGGACCCCGACACGGCGGGGCTCGATCCGATCTTCTGGCTGCATCACGCCAACATCGACCGCCTCTGGGAAGTGTGGCGGCGCAACCCGGCGACGAACGCCAACCCTGCGGACAAGAAGTGGCTCAAGGGCCCGGCGAGCCTTGGCCAGCGGGCGTTCTCGATGCCGATGCCCGGCGGCAAGACGTGGGACTACACGCCCGCCGACATGGCCGATCTCTCGAAGCTCGATTACACGTACGATGATCTCGCACCGGCCGTGAAGGCGCCGCACGCGCCGCGGCTGACACATCTCGGCATGCCGGCGCCCATGGCGGCGGCCGTCGAAGGAGCGGGAGTGCCAACCGGCAAGAACGTCGAGCTCGTCGGCGCCAGCCGCGCCGCGGTGGTCGTCTCGGGAACCGGCACGAAGACGTCGGTGCATCTCGACACGGCCGCGCGCCGCAAGGTGGCCGCGAGCCTGGCTGCGACACCCACGATGACCCGCGAGTCCGTCGCGGCCGGCGGCGGTCCGGATCGCGTCTTCCTCAACCTCGAGAACGTGCGGGGCACGTCCGACGCCACCGTGCTGCGCCTGTACCTCGACGCGGCCGGCGCTCCCGATCCCGCCAACCGCGCCGAGAAGCTCGCGGCCAGCGCATCGCTGTTTGGACTGCGCAAGGCCAGCCGCACTGATGCCGGTCACTCGGGCGACGGGCTGTCTCTGAGTTTCGACGTCACCGACGCCATCGACGCGCTGCACCTCGCGCACACTCTCGACGTCGAATCACTCGACGTCGCCATCGTCCCGTCCAATCCACTGCCGGACAGGACGCAGATCACGATCGGCCGCGTCAGTTTGTACCGTCAGGGACGATGACGCCGGCCGCGCGCGAGCGCGCGCAGGCGCGGATGCCGCTGCTGGCGATTGCCGGCGCCGCATGGATGGTGCTCGCGATGGAGGCGTCGACCCCTTCGCCGTCCGCTCACTGCGCGCTCGACGCAGCGTTCGGACCCGCAGTGCACGGGTGGACGCTGATGGTCGCGGCGATGATGGCGCCGCTTCTGACGGCACCGGTCCACCACATCCGCAACAGCAGCCTGACTCGCCGCCGCGCGCTCGCGACCGTCGAGTTCCTTGCCGCCTATCTCGCCGTGTGGATGTCCGTCGGAGTCGTGGTGTGGGCGATGCCGCTCGCGTCGATCACGGTGCCGTCGGCGATTGCCGGCGTCGCGTGGCAATTCTCGCCTCTGAAGCAGCGGTGTCTCGACCGCCTCCACAGGCATCGAGCGCTCGCGGCGTTCGGCGTCGCAGCGGATCGCGACGCCGTCCGCTTCGGCCTCATGCACGGACTCTGGTGTGTCGCGTCGTGCTGGCCGCTGATGATCGCGCCGATGCTCGTCACGCGCGGCCAGCTGGCCGCGATGGCGGTCTGCCTGGTCTGGATGGCGGCGGAGCGCTTTGCGCGCTGGCGTATTAGCGGCCCAATTGGGCTGCCATCGACTTCCAGAGCGACTGCAATGCCGTGAGCGTCTGACGGGCGGCGACGGTCGGATCGTCCGTCCCGTGATCGCGGCGATCGATCAACTGATCCGGCGTCAAGTGGCCGACGCCTTTCTGTTGAACACGCTTGATGTAGTCCGGATCGACGCCGTGGGCGCGCATGCGAACCAGTGTGTCGAGCGTCAGCCCTGCATAACCCTCCGCTTT
>DASQHH010000870.1:0-3153 GCA_035632195.1 Vicinamibacterales bacterium | reverse complement strand
GCTCGAGAGCATGCCCGCGCCGCTGCAATGGATCTCGTATGTCGTGCCCGGACGGTGGTTCGTGTCGATCGCGCGCGGCATCATGCTCAAGGGCGTCGGGCTCGATTACCTGTGGCGCGAGAGCGCGATCCTCGCCGGCCTGGCGGCGCTGCTGCTCGCGGCGAGCACGCGGTCGTTCAAGGCGAGGCTCGAATAGCCGTGCGGCGCATCCTCTATCTGGCGCACGCCGAAATGCTCCACGTGGTCCGCGATCGGGCGACGCTCGCGCAGACGCTGGTCGTGCCGATCGTCCAGCTGCTGATTCTCGCGAATGCGGCGACGTTCGAGATCCGGCACACGCCGACGGCGGTCGTGGACCTCGACCGGACGAGCACGTCGCGCGGACTGATCACCCGGCTCGCCGCGACCGGGCATTTCGAGATCGGCGACGTCGGGTCGTCGTTCGATCGCGCCAACGCCCAACTGCTCTCCGGCAGCGCCGCGCTCGTCGTGGCGATTCCGCACGACTTCGAGGCGTCGCTCGTCCGCGCCCGATCCGCGCCGATCGAGCTGTCGGTCGACGCCGCCCGCGGCTCGAGCGCGGGCATCGTTCAGGCGTACGCGTCGCGGGTGATCGCCGACTACGCGCAGGAACTGACGCCGCCGGACCGGCGGCGCGGGCCGCCGTCAATCGATGTGCGTTTACGCAGTTGGTACAACCAGTCGATGGACTACCGCATCTACATGGTGCCGGGCATCCTCGTCGCCCTCGTGACGATGATCGGCACGCTGCTGACGGCGCAGAACATCGCGCGCGAGAAGGAGCTCGGGACGCTCGAGCAGCTGAACGTGACGCCGATGACGCGGGCGCAGTTCATCGCCGCCAAGATGCTGCCGTTCTGGGTGCTGGCGCTCGTGGATCTGACCATCGGCCTCATCGTCGGCCGGTTCGTGTTCGGCGTGCCGATTCTCGGATCGCTGCCGCTGCTCTTCGGCGTCGCCGCCGTGTACCTCATCACCGCACTCGGCATCGGCCTCTGGATTTCGACGGTGGTCGAGACGCAGCAGCAGGCGATGTTCGTGACGTTCTTCATCATCAGCGCGTATCTGCTGCTCAGCGGCCTGTTCACGCCGATCGACAGCATGGCGCCGTGGGTGCAGGCGGCGTCGCAGCTGAACCCGGTCCGGCATTTCGTGACGATCTCGCGCGCGATTCTGATGAAGGGCGCCGGCATCCGCGAAATCGCGCAGCCGCTCCTGATCCTCATCGCGTCCGCCGTCATCGCGTTGTCGGTCGCCGTTCGGCAGTACAACAAGCGCGCTGCGTGATGGATTAGAATCGCCGCACACGAGGTGATCCGATGCGGCGACGCGATTTTCTTGCAGGCGCTGCGGCCATCGGCGCGGCCGCTCTCACGCGAGTCGAGGCGCAGACGCCGGCGCCCGCCACGCGCGGCCGCATCAAGCAGACGCTGATGCGCGTCAACTTCGGCCGCGACACGAAGCTCACCTTCGACGACATGTGCCGCATCGCGGCGGACGGGGGAGCGGCGGGCTTCGAGCTCGTCGGCCAGCAGGACTGGCCCACGCTCAAGAAGTACGGCCTCGTGTGCTCCACGTCGGGCTCTCAGAACTTCAACCTGCGCGATGGTTCGATTCGCCCCGAGCTCCACGACGCGATCGAGAAGGGGCTGCACGCCGCGATCGATGCGAACGCGGCCAACGGCGTGCGCAACATCATCGCCTATGGCGGCGAGCGCCGCGGCATCAGCGACGAGCAGGGCAAGGCGGCGTCCACGGCGCTCTTCAACCGGGTAAAGGCGCACGCCGAGGACAAAGGGGTCACGCTCTGCCTCGAGATGGTCAACAGCAAGTACACCGATCCCGAGTTCGGCCGCGCGGACGCGATCTGCGATCGTCTCGAGTGGGCCGCGGATGTGGTACGACGCGTCAACTCGCCGCGCGTGCGCATCCTCTGCGACATGTATCACGTCCAGATCCAGCAGGGCGATCTCGTCGCCCATATCAGGGAGTTCTTTCCCCTGATCGGCCACTTCCACGCAGCGGGCGTGCCCGGGCGCCACGAACTGGACGACACGCAGGAAGTGAACTGGCGTTTCGTGGCGAAGACGATCGCGGACCTCGGCTACACCGGCTACATCGCGCACGAATGGCGCGTGACCCCCGGGAAAGACGTGGCCGACAGCGTCAAACGCAGCGTCGCCGCGCTCGACGTCTGAAGCTGTCAGCTCTCAGCTGACAGCTGCTATGATCCAGATAGACCGTTTCACCGTCCGCCGGTAACAGGGGCCCTTGCAGAGGGTGCGGAACCGCCGGACGTTAACGGGCGGAGTCCCTGGCCGCCGACTCTTCTGAAGAGGAGTTGAGGCCATGCGTACTGCGATCCGCTCGCTGCTTCGCCGTCCCGCGTACACCGCTGCATCCGTCGCCCTGCTCGCGCTCGGCATCGGCGCCAGCACCGCTCTGTTCGGAATCGTCGACGCCGTACTGCTGCGTCCGCTCCCGTACGCGGATCCCGAGTCGGTCGTCGTCGTCTTTGCCGACGGCACCGCGCGCGGTCAGGGCGCGCAGCTCGCGACGACGCCCGGCGATCTGTCCGATTGGCAGGCGCGATCGGGATCGGTGTTCGCCGCGCTTGCAGCCCTGCGCAACGTCAGCCCGCGGATCACGAGCCTCGACACGCCGGTCGTCCCGCTGACGCACGCGGTCACGGCCAACTACTTCGACCTCCTCGGCGCCGCCCCGATTGCCGGCCGGACGTTCCGCGCGGGCGAAGACGAGCCCGGACGCGACAGTGTCGCCGTTCTGTCGTACGGTCTGTGGCAATCGAAATTCGGCGGAGACGCCGCCATCGTCGGACGCACGATCGATCTGGACGCGCGGCCGTACACCGTCGTCGGCGTCATGGGCCGCGATTTCTACAGCCCGAACCTCTTCAACGTGCGGCCGGACCTCTGGATTCCGCACGCCTTCGGCGCGGAGCGCGAGGACCGCGCGACCCGGGATGTGCTTGCCTTCGGCCGCCTGCGCCCCGGCGTGGCGCTCGCCGCCGCGCGGGGGGTGATGCGCGCCGTCGCCGCGGACGCCGCGCGCGAGCATCCGCAGACGGGCGATCGCTGGTCGATCGCGCTCGTGCCGATTCGCGAGTACGTC
>DASQHH010000869.1:0-9689 GCA_035632195.1 Vicinamibacterales bacterium | reverse complement strand
CACGAGGCCGCTGAGTACGTCGGCAAGGTCATGAAGCGGCGCCATCCGAAAGCGCGCAAGCGGTGGCGTCTGCCGCCGGGCACTCGCGCGCCGAAGAGCGGGGTGTGGCTGGGGCCCGCGAAAGCCACTCAGGCGCGACGGGCGCGACGGGCGGTCAGAAGGACACAGAGGGCACAGAGGGCGGGGAAGAAACGGTGATGCCTCGAGTGGGCTTCGTGGTTGCCTGCGCCCTGCTGGTGGGCGCGGCGCGTGTGGATGCGCAGCCGCCGGCGACAGGCCAGGGGGAGGGGCAACTCGCGGGCGAGTTCAGGCACGAAGGCGAAGACTTCAAGAAAGACTGTGCCGAGAAGTTCAGCGTCACTGGGTGCCCCGCGGACCTCATCACCGAGACGCCGGTGCACGTCGCGGTGGGCAGCCTCGCGCCGTTGAACGGATTCGCGTTCGGTCCAGCGTTCGTGTACCAGCCGCCGCCGAGCGAGAACTGGACGATTGGCTGGGACGCCGACGCCGTCGGATCGCTGAGCGGATCGTGGCGCGCGGGAGCCTATCTGACCATCGTTCGGACCGCGGTCAAAGAGCCGGATGTCGTACCGCTCGACGCCGCCGGCGCGGGCGTCACGATTCACACCTATCCCGTCTTTCGCCTTTACGCGCAGGCGGAATCGCTGCAGCGGATGCTGTTTTTCGGACTGGGTCCCGACTCGCGGCTGAGCGACGCGGCGTCATTCGGCATGACCGAGACGATCGCCGGCGGGAGCGTGGCGTATCCGGTCGCTTCGTCCGGCCGCTGGGCGCTCTCGATCGACGGCGTCGTCAACGGACGATTCGTGTCGCTGCGGGGCCCGTCCGGTGCGGACGAACCGGCGTTGAGCGCCGCGTATTCCGATGCGGCCGCGCCGGGACTGGCGTCGCAGCCGGGCTTCCTGCAGGTTGGAGGCGGCGTTCACCTGAAGCCGAACGTCTTCAACAACCGTCTACTGTTCAGCTACACGGTCGGCGTCGACGCCTTCGTCGCGGCGTCAGACAGCTCGCAGTCGTTCCATCGATGGACGGTGGACCTGGGACACGAGATTCCGATCACGCGCCTCGTGACGCCGGCGACGGACGAGGCACCGCGCGGACCCAACGAGTGCGGAGCGCTTCCGGGCGGCCGCTGTCCCGCGCCGTCGGCGAACCGGTACGGCGCGATTGGGCTGCGGCTGTTCGCCTCGCGCTCGGACGCCGGAGCGTCCGGACGCGTGCCGTTCTACTTGCAGCCGACGCTCGGCGGCTCGGACGAAGACGGAACGCGCGCGCTCAGCGCCTTCACGGATTACCGATTCCGCGGACCGCGCGCCGTCCTGCTGCAGGAATCGGTCGAACACTACGTGTACGCCGTGGTCGGCGTCATGGCGATGGCGGAGCAGGGGGCGGTCGGGACGACCGACTGGGGCACCTCGTCGATCAAACGCAGCGTCGCGGCGGGCATCACGTTGCGTGCCGGCAATCTGCCGCTCGTGCAGCTGCTGTGGGCGACAGGATCGGAAGGTCATCGCTTCATCGCGGTAATCAGCCCGACGTTCCTGGGCGGATCCAGCCGTCCGCCGCTGCGATGAACCGCGGCAAAGTAGTATGACGCGGTGAGCAAGTCGCCCGCGCCCGGCGGCCCCGGGCTTCCTCCGCGCTGGACGCGGGGCGCGAAGGAAGCCGTCGGCACCGCGTACACGACCGCGAGCCGCGTGTGGTACACGATTGCGGCCGGCATCCTGACGGAAGTCTTCTACCCGACCATCGACACGCCGCAGATCCGTGACCTGCAGTTCCTGATCACCGACGGCGCGGCGTTCTTTCACGACGAGCGGCGCGACACCGTCTCCACCGTCACCTGCGTCGACGAAGCCGCGCTCGGCTTCGACATCGTCAACACCGCGCGCGACGGACGGTACACGCTGCGCAAGACCCTGATTGGCGCCCCGCATTACGACTGCGTCCTGATGCGCACGGCGATCGAGGCGGCGCCGGACGTCCTGCGCACGCTGCAGCTGTACGTGCTGTGCGCGCCGCACCTCGACATCGGCGGCTGGCACAACAACGCCGAGACGCTGGACACGAAGGGCGGTCCGATCATTGTCGCCTTCAAGAACCAGACGTTCATGGCGCTCGGCTGCACCGCGCCGTTCCTGCGCCGCTCGTGCGGGTACGTGGCGGTCAACGACGGCTGGACCGACCTGCACGACAACAAGCGCATGGACTGGGAGTACGACGGCGCCTACGACGGCAACATCGCGGTGACCGCTCAGATCAACCCGGCGGAGGGGCCGTTCACCGTGGGGCTGGCGTTCGGCGATACGCGCCATCGCGCCATCGCGAATCTGTTTCAGGCGCTTGCCGTTCCGTTCGCCGAGTCGCTCACGCATTTCAACGCCGAGTGGAAGCGCACGTCGAAGCGCTTCGCGCTCGTGTCCCGCCCGTCCGGCCCCTCCGGCCCGTCCAGCCCGCTCTTGTTCGAGCGCAGCGTGAACCTGCTGCTGGCGCACGAGGACAAGAGTTATCCGGGCGCGATCATCGCGTCGACGAGCATCCCCTGGGGCGCCTCGAAGGGCGACGAAGAACTCGGCGGCTATCATCTCGTCTGGACGCGCGACCTGGTCCAGTCCGCGACAGCGCTGCTGGCCGCGGGCGATACCGTGACGCCGGTGCGCGCGTTGATCTACCTCGCCATCTCGCAGCGCGCTGACGGCGGCTTCTACCAGAACTTCTGGATCGACGGGCGGCCGTACTGGACCGGCACGCAGCTCGACGAGGTGTCCTTTCCCGTCGTGCTCGCCTGGCGGCTGTACCGGGCCAACGCGCTGCGCTTCAATCCGGCCACGATGGTCGCTGCGGCTTGCGGATTCCTGATCCGCGAAGGACCGTGGTCGCCACAGGAGCGCTGGGAAGAGGCAGCCGGATTCTCGCCGTCGACGCTGGCAGTCACCATCGCGGCGCTGATCTGTGGCGCCGATCTGCTGGACATCGCCGGCCGGCGGGCGGACGCCGAGTTCATCCGCGACCACGCGGACTTTCTCGAAGCCCACATCGACCGCTGGACGGCGACGACCGCTGGGACGCTCGTGCCCGGCGTCGCGCGCCACTACATCCGCGTCAATCCGAACGTCGCGACCGAAGATCCCGATGCAGGCGATCTCGTGCTCGCGAACCAGCCGCCCGGGGGACCCTATGCGTATCCGGCACGCGAGGTCGTCGACGCAGGATTTCTCGAGCTGGTGCGCTACGGCATCCGCGACGCGCACGATCCGCTCGTCGTCCAGTCGGTGCGCGTGGTGGATGCGGTGCTGAAGGTCGACACTCCGGGCGGTCCGTGCTGGCGCCGCTACAACCACGACGGCTACGGCCAGCGCGCGGACGGCAGCTCGTTCAAGGGCTGGGGCGTCGGGCGCCCGTGGCCGCTCCTGACCGGCGAGCGCGGCCACTACGAGCTGGCGGCGGAGCGCGACGCACTGCCGTTCGCGCGCGCCCTCGAGGCGTTTGCCGTCGGCGTCGGACTGATCCCCGAGCAGATCTGGGATCAGCCGGCGATCGCGGACAAGCTGCTGACCCGCGGCGGGCCCACGGGCGCAGCGCTGCCGCTGTTATGGGCGCATGCGGAATACATCAAGCTCGTTCGATCGATCGCTGATGGGCGCGTCTTCGATCGCATTGAGCCTGTCGCGAACCGATATCTCGGGGCAAGGCGCCCGCCGGCGAGGCTCGAGGTCTGGAGCGCGAAGCGGCCGATTGCGTCGGTTCCCTCCGGCACGCGGCTGCGCGTGGTTGCGGGTGAGCCGTTCACGATAGAGTGGAGCAGCGGCACGGTCTCTTCGTCGACCGACACCGGCCTGGGCGTGTCATACGTCGAGGTCGATCTGAGCGGCGACGTCCGCTTCCGGCTGCGCTCGGCGGACCGATCGCGCGAGCTCATCCACGGCGAACAGGCCATTCACGCGGTGTGCTGATTGGTATGGCAACTGCAGCATTCCCTTATGGGCGGTGTCGCCCGGTCCGAACATGTCAGTAATAGCCTTCGCTCATCCGGCGGCCGTCGTGGTCGACATCGGCTGGATTCTTCTGGTCGTGGCAGCCGTCATCGGGACGGCGATGATCGCGATTGGCATGATCGAGGAACTGCCGGCCATCATCCGCGACACGGCGCGGAGGACGCGCCACAAGCCGTAGCGCCGTCACTTCCGGCGCGTATACGTGATCTCGACACCCTTCCATTCAGGAACGCTGCCGAAACTGAGATAGCTGACTGCCGTCATCGCGTCAGGCGTGGTCTGCTCGATGACCGTCCGCTGGTGCCACGTGTCGCCCCCGAGCGGATAGTCGGCCTTCAGCTCGAATCGATTCGTTTTCTCGTCGAACGTGCCGGCCTCGGCGATGCGCGCGTTGTTCGTGCTCGCGATTCGCGTCGCTTCGTACTGCCTTGTCGTGCCGTTGAATCCGGTCCAGGACAGCGTTGTGAACGGCGTCCCGTTCAGTGTCCCCTCGATCTTCTCTTCGATGAAGAGTCCGTTGAAGAGAGGAGTAATTGTCGAGGTGCCTTTCGTCGTGATGCCGGGACGGCCGGGTTGAAACACAAACGTCACGGCCACGTCCCACGTGCCCGCCATCGCCGTCAACCGCGCGTGCTCGGCGTCCGCGGCCCGGGCGCTCGGAACGGCGGCGAGTGCCACGGTTGCAGCAATTACGAGGGTTCGCATGTGGCGAAGTCTATGTTGTGAAGGACTCCTGATCCAATCGTTGTAGAATGCCGCCCTTGTCGTGAGGGTTGGGGCATCGCCAGGCTCGTTGAGCGCCGCTGCGCGCGAGATATCCAAGCGCGAGCTGGTGGAGTACATCCTCAGGACGCCGCAGTCCGAGCGCGCGATGGCGCGCGCCGAGCGCGTCCTGCCGCTGGGCGTTCCGTCCAGCTTTCAGTTCTACGAGCCGCATCCGCTCGTGATGCGCAGCGCATCAGGCGTCCATATGGAGGACGTCGACGGGCACGAGTACGTCGATTTCACGCTCGGCTACGGCGCGCTGTTCACGGGGCACTCGCATCCGAAGCTCTCCGCCTGTGTAGCCAAACAGCTCACGAGAGGGACGCTCTACGTCAGCCCGTGCGAGGACAACGCCCGCGTCGCGGAGCTGCTCGTCAAACGGTTCGGCCTGCCGCAATGGCGCTTCACGAACTCGGGGACCGAGGCGACGCTCGACGCGATCCGCCTGGCACGCGGTCTCACGGGGCGTTCGAAGATCGTCAAGGTCGAGGGCGGATACCACGGCCACCACGATGCGGTGCTGGTGTCGACGAAGCCGCCCATCGCGTCCGCCGGCCGGCCCGATGCGCCTGCCTCCGTCGCCGCGACCGAGGGACTGACCGATGCGGTCGTCCGCGACACGATCGTCGTTCCCTACAACGACGCGCCGGCGCTCGAGCGCGCCCTCAGCGGCCGCGACGTCGCGTGCTTCATCGTCGAGCCAGTGATGGAGAACATCGGCATCTGCCTGCCGCAGCCCGGCTATCTGGGCGACGTGCGCGCGATCACGCGGAAGTACGGGACGCTCCTGCTGTTCGACGAGGTAAAGACGGGCATCACGGCGGCGTGGAGCGGCGCGGGCGCGAAGTTCGGCGTCGCACCCGATCTGATGACGGTCGGAAAGTCGATCGGCGGCGGGCTGCCGCTCGCGGCGTTCGGCGGCACTGTCGAGTGCATGGACTTGATCACGACCAACCGAGTCCTGCACGTCGGCACCTACAACGGGAATTCGCTGTGCATGGCCGCCGGACGCGCTGTGCTCGAAGATATCTGCACGCCCGAGGAAACCGAGCGCGTCATCGGTCGAAACGCGCGCTTTGCTGCGGACTGCGAGGCGGCGCTCACGGTCCGCGGCATGCCGGCGCACGTCGTCCAGTGCGGCGCCAAAGCGTGCGTCACCTGGGCGAGCGCACCGATTCGCAATTATCGCGACTACCTCGCGACCGACTTCGACCTGGCGTTCGCGCAGTGGATCTGGGGCGTCAACCGCGGACTGCTGCTGCCGCCCGGACTCGACGAACAGTGGCTGATGTCGGTCGCGCACGGTGAAGACGACCTCGCGTTTGCGCTCGGTGTCTTCACCGGCTTCCTCGATGCGCTGAGAGAAGCGTAGCCCTGGTCCGGCACGCCTAGGCGCTGAGGGGATGGCGCCGGGCGTCGCTCGTCACAATCGCGCTGACGAGAATCGTCACGACACCGGCAATCACGTCGTTCGCGACGGCGCCCTGTACCGCCGAGTATCTGAGCACGAACGGCGAAATGACGAGCCAGATGCCGCACAGCACCTCGAACCAGCCCATGCCCATCGCCGGCGTGAGCGACGCGGCAATCCATCCCGAACACACGATCAGCAGCAACCCGAGGATGACGTCGCTCGTTGCCCATGCTGCAGAGACATGCCCGATGCTGATGACGAATGGCGCCGCCAGCAGCCAGAGACCGACGATGAAGTTAATCCAGATCGCTTTCTTCATGACCTGCTCCTCAGCAGTTCGCCGCGGTCAGCGCGACGAAACCGATGAGAAGAGGCGCCAGCAAGCGCTGACCTGCGGAGAGAATCGGACGTCTGGCGTCAGTCAGAACTGATGCATCAGACATTCCACTATTTCTTCTCTTCTTTTTCCTTTACGCGTGCGCCTCGGAGGATGTTGCCGAGCGCGTAGTTGCCTTCCTGGCACGCGTACTCGTAGAGGAGGTCCTTCGTTGCCGGCCACGTGTACTCGGCCGTCCACGGCCGCGTCCACGTCTGCGGGTCGTCGATCGTGAAACGGTACAGCAGCACGTCCTTGCTGACGCGCGTGAAACGCTCGGTGACCTTCAGGTCGGGACTCGAACCGCGGAACCGCGTCTTGTCGGTGAAGTTCGTCGTTTCGACGACCAGCGTGTCGCCTTCCCAGTGTCCGATGGAGTCGCCGAGCCATTTGCGGACCGTCGGCGGCGCATGCTGGGCGTTCATCCGGACGATGCGCGCGTCGTGCACCATCTCGGTGAGGATCATCACCGTGTCCCGCGTCTGCACAATCTGATGCAGGTTGTTGTAAAAGTACGTCGGGAGAATCGGCGGACCGGACGTGGAGCTGAAGCCGACGAGGCATCGCTCGGCGAGCGGGCGGATCTCGGGGTCGTCGTACGCGTTCGGTCCCTCGAAGCCCGGATCGTCTTCGCGAGCGGATTGGTCGGACGTCGGGCGCGCCGCGTACGCGTCGGCCTGACGCCGCTTCTGCGCCGATTCGGTCAGCGAGGGGACGCGGCCTTCAGGCGGGTCGATGAGGAGCGACGCGCGCTTTCGGCCGTCGACAACGGTGTATTGCGACCCGGGATCGAGCCAGAAGTTGTTATAGCCGCCGACGTTGCCGTACGGGCCGGGCGAACCGTCGCCACCCTTTGGAGGGGCCGCTCGGTTGGCATCCACCGGCGCGGCGAGCTTGTCGTTGCGGTCCGCCGCTTGATGCTCGCGTCTTGCGGCCTCTTCGTCGGTCAGGATCAGCGGACTTCCGGCCGGACGCTCGAGCGGCGTCAACGTGCCCAGATCGTACGTGCCCTGGAGATCGGGGTGGCCGTCCGCCAGCCGCGGGACGCCGCCAGCCATGACGGATTGCGCCAGCGCCAGCGCAACGATGGTCCGAATCAGCTTCGTCATGGCGCGATTCTACGCGCAGCTGACGTCCGCTGATGCACATTCTGGCCCCGCCTGAGGTCGAGCAAAACGCCCGGCGTCGTCCTTGCAGTCATACGATCCAGGATCGATGCGATGAGGACGGAACCCAAGAGCTCTGTCGACATTCTCGAGCACGTGACCGGCGGCGGTATCGAAGTGCAGTTCGTGCAGTTCGCCAGGCCCGGCGGTCCGCGGCGGGCGTTCGAGTCGATTGTGGCGGTCGTGGAGACGGAACCCTTCCGGCAGACGGGCGCCGTGCCAACCCGGAACCGATTTGGCTCGTCTAACGTATTGTCTAGGAACGAGCCTGACCGGGAGGGATGATGTCACTGCTGAAACGCCTGCTTGGGAAGAGCGAGCCCCCGAAGCCGCGGGTGCGCGTGTGCGTCGAGTGCGGAATGCCGGTTGCCAATCACAAGGACTGGTGCTCTATCCTGCGCGGACAGTTGGAAATGGACCGGCGGCAGGCGGAAACCTCCGGCGGCGGCCAGGCTTAGACCAGTCCCTTTTCCTGCGCACACAACACGAGCTCGAGCCGGCCGTCCACCTTCAGCTTCTCGTAGATGTTGTGCAGGTGGACCTTGACGGTCCCCTCCGAAATCGACAGGCGCTCGGCGATCACGCGATTCCGCAGCCCCTGTGAAACCATTCTGACGATCTCGATTTCCCGCGGCGTCAGCGCTTCGCCGGCTGCCGCCGCGGCCGCCTCGCGATCGAGCGCCGTCTTGAACGCGCCGGCGGTCGCTTCGCCCTCGAAATACGTTTCGCCGCGATAGACCCGGCGGACGCAGTCGACGAGGGCTTCGGGCGGCGACTCTTTCAGCACCAGCCCCATCACGCCAAGCTTGACGGCCTCGGCGACGTCGCGGTCGCGGACTGCGGCGGTCAGGATGACGCTCTTGCACGGCAGCTGCTCGGCGGCGATCTGCTTCAGCACTTCGAGGCCGCTCTGTCCGGGCATGCGCAGATCCAGCACGAGGACGTCCGGATGCTCGCTGCGCACGGCGTCGACCGCCGACGCGCCGTCCGCGCAGGACGCGACGACCTGGATGTCGCCGTGGCGCTCGAACAGCCGCTGGAGGCCGTGCAGCACGATCGGATGGTCGTCGGCGAGCACGAGACGGATCGACATCAGGAGACTCCAGCGGCGAGGGGGACCGCGATCTCAATCCGCGATCCGACCTTCGACGACTCGATCGTCATGTGTCCGCCGAGCGACGCCGCGCGTTCGCGCAGGCTGGCGGGTCCGAGGTTCATCTTCGTCAGCACGGCGTGATCGTATCTCCCTTCGAAGGGGAACCCGCCACCGTCGTCGGACACGACGACGTGGATTGAGTGGTCGTCGGAGCGGACGTCGATGGAGATGCGCGACGGGTGCGCGTGCTTGAGCGCGTTGACGATCGCTTCGTGCGCCATCAGCGGCACCGCCTGCTGCAGCAGCTCGGGCAGCACCATCGAATCCGGCGTGACCCGGATCGTCACCGGGATCTTCCATTCGAGCGCGACGCGCTCGCGGAGGCTCTCGAGGCGGCCGACCAGCAGAGGGCCCGCAGCCGTCGGCCGCGTTTCGTCGATGAACAGCCGGAGTTCGCGCTGCTCGATCGCCAGCGCGCGCTCGAGGGCGCGCAGCCGGTCGCGCACGTCGGCATTGCCTTCGATGTCCGCGGCGGCGCCCTGCAGCTCGAGGCGGACACCCGTCAGCGACTGCAGCACGCCGTCGTGAAGGTCGCGGGCGAGGCTGATGCGCTGCTCGCGGACGGCGATGTCGCGCAGCCGGTCGTTCCACTGCTGCTGATCGAGCAGCGTGCCAAGCTCGCGCGCGACAACTTCCGCCATCGGCAGCAGGTCGGCGGTCGGCGTCCCGAGGCCCGAGAAGAACGCGCGGCCGGAGATGCGCGCCGTCTCGAACGGCGCCGAGGCGACGCCGTGCCCGGAGAGACGGTCCACGAGCGCCGCGTGAACGCGCAGCCCGCGCCACTTGCGGATGGTCC
>DASQHH010000868.1:0-2916 GCA_035632195.1 Vicinamibacterales bacterium | reverse complement strand
TACGGTGTTCGCGTGGTCCGGGTGCGAGAACATGGTCCATGCACACCGCCTCGAGGCGCTTCTGCTCTGAGAAGAACTTTGAACCCTTCCACGGGCCGCGAAGTTGCAGAGGGCCCGCGCAGGAGGCGTCCATGACAACTCGACTGTTTCTCGCATCCGCGGCGGCGGCGGTCCTCACCAGCGGACTCGCCGCTCAGCAGAATCCGACGGCCGCGCCCGACGGCGGACACATCGTCCTGACCGGCTGTCTCGAGCATGCCGACGAGGTCCGGAATCCGGTCGCCAACGACACGACGCTCGACAGCCTGACGTTCATTCTGACCAGGGCGCTTCCGTCGACCTCGTCGACCAGCGCGGCAGCCGCCGCCGTCGGAACGACAGGGACGATGCCGCGTTCGTATCGCCTCGAGGCGTCGGTCCAGAGGCTCGGCACGCACGTCGGACAGAGAATCGAGATCACAGGGACGCTCGCGGAGCGGCCGACGGAGCCCGCCGGCACCGGCACCGCCGCGAACACGCCGCGCGTTGCCGTCGACAGCGTGAAGGTGATTGCCGCCATCTGTCCGCGGTGAAAACCTCAGAGACCCGTTGCCGGTTTGTCCGGACCGGACGGACGAGCAGGCGACGCATCACGAAGAATAGACGCCTCAACACGAGGAACAGCTGCGAGATCGGGAGGATTCGGTGTCGCGTCCATGCGACCAGGCTTAGAATCGATGGATATGCAGAGATTCAGACGCGGTTTCATCGGGCTTGCCGTCGCGGCCAGTGCGGCGGCTGTCGTCACGGGTCTGCATGCGGCTTCGCCGGCGTGCGATCCGGGCAATGGCGGCCTGAAGCTGCCTGACGGCTTCTGCGCGCTGGTCGCTTCGGAGGGCGTTGGCACTGCGCGGCACGCGACCGTGGCCAGTAACGGCGACGTTTACGTGGCCATCCAGGGGCGGGGCGGCGACCAGGCGGGCGTCGTCGCGCTTCGCGACACGAACGGCGACGGCAAGTTCGACCAGAAGGAGATGATCGTCGCGCCTGGCGGCGGCACGGGCGTGGCCATCCGAAACGACTATCTGTACCTTGCGACGCCGACACAGGTCGTGCGCTGGAAGATGACGAAGGGCCAGCTCAAGCCGACCGGCGAGATGGAAACGATCGTGACCGGCTTCACGCCGCAGTTCCAGCACCAGGACAAGGGCATCGCGTTCGACGGCAAGGGCGGGATGTACGTGAACGTCGGCGCGCCGTCGAATGCGTGTCAGCAGCCGGATCGGCGGCCGGGCGTCAAGGGCCAGGATCCGTGTCCACTGCTCGACAACTACGGCGGCATCTGGAAGTTCGACGAGAACAAGCCGGGGCAGAAGCAGGCGGACGGCACGCGCTACGCGACGGGGATGCGGCAGATGCCGGCCATCACCTGGCACGACACGCATCTCTACATCGTCATGAACAACCGCGACTCGATCGATCAGTTCTGGCCGGATCATTTCAAAGCCGAAGACAACGAGAACCGTCCGGCGGAGCCGATGTACCGCGTGGACGAGGCCGGCGACAACTTCGGCTGGCCGTACTGCTTCTACGACTTCACGCAGAACAAGCTGCTGCTGAATCCCGAGTACGGCGGCGACGGCAAGGAAGTCGGCCGGTGCTCGCAGTTCAAGAATCCGATTGCCGCGTTCCCCGCGCACTGGGCGCCGGTGGGCGTGACGTTCTATACGGGCAACCAGTTCCCGAAGAAATACCAGGGCGGCGCGTTCATCGCCTTCCACGGCTCGTGGAATCGATCACCCGCGCCGCAGGACGGCTACAACGTCACGTTCCAGCCGTTCTCCGGAGACAGACCGAACGGCAAGTTCGAGGTGTTCGCCGACGGATTCGCGGGCGCCAGTCCGCTGATGCAGCCCAATAGCGCAGTCGCGCGCGCGGACGGCGTCGCCGTCGCGCCGGACGGCTCGCTCTACATTACCGAGAGTCAGAAGGGCAAGATCTGGCGTGTCTTCTACCGGGGGAAATAAGAAGCCGGAGCGCGAGGCTCTAGCCGAGCGAAATCCTCAGGTCTGGAACGCCGAGGGCTACGCGCAGAACGCCGCGTTCGTCCCGGCCCTCGGCGCACCGCTCATCGATCGTCTCAATCCACGACCGGGCGAGCGCGTCCTCGACGTCGGCTGCGGCGACGGCACGCTGACCGTCCAGATTGCCGCGCGGGGCGCGACGGTCGTCGGCATCGACGCGTCCGAAGACATGGTCGCGGCGGCGAAGAAGCGCGGGGTCGATGCTCGAGTCGTGGACGCGCAGGCGCTGCCGTTCGCCGGCGAGTTCGACGCGGCGTTTTCGAACGCCGTTCTACACTGGATTCCGCATCCTGACGCCGTCATTGCGGGGGTGCATCGCGCACTGAAGCCGTCCGGGCGTTTCGTGGGCGAGTTCGGCGGCCACACGAATGTCGCCGCGATCATGACGGCGCTGCGCGCCGTGCTGCCGAAGTACGGCATCACGTCGCCGTCAGGCTGGTACTACCCGACGCCCTACGAGTACGGCGCGCGCCTCTCGGCGCACGGGTTCGTCGTCGACGACATTGCGCTGGTGCCCCGGCCGACACCGCTGCCGACCGGGATATCCGGGTGGCTGGAAACCTTCCGCGGGACCATCCTCAATCAACTCCCGCCCGATGCGCGCGAGCGGGCGAAGGACGAGATCATCGAGCTGCTGCGGCCGGCGCTCTGCGACGAGCGCGGCAACTGGACCGCCGATTACGTCCGCCTCCGATTCTCCGCGCACCGGTGAGCCAGCGGGTTGCTTCAACGCGCGGCGGCCCTGACCTCGTCGAGCCGTTTCTGCAGCTGGGCGTTCCGGCCGTCGAGCGCGACGGCGCGTTCCAGCTCCGCTGATGCCAGTCTCGGGTTGCCGGTCTTGTAATACGCCCAG
>DASQHH010000867.1:0-3959 GCA_035632195.1 Vicinamibacterales bacterium | reverse complement strand
GAGCGCGTTTCGTCCGTTCCACGAGGTGAGCTGGTGGGCCGGGGCGCCGCTGAACGTGTACTTCACACCGTCGATGTTCATGCAGCAGGTGCCGAAGCCGGCAGCCGGGCGCGACGTCTGGGCCGACGAGTGGCTGCGGACGATGACGTCCATGCCGTCGAAGGCGTGGGCCTGGTGCATTTCGGTCTTCGCGTTCGGCGGCATCATTTCCTCGCCGGGAGTGCCAAAAACCGTTACGCTGCCGGGCGTGTGCGTCCGCGTCAGGTATTCGCTCATGGCGACGGCCACGGCGATGCCGACGGGGCCCTGGGCGCTGTGCTGGTCGCCGTGAAAGGCGCCTTTCGTGCCGCGCAATGCGTCGTACTCCAGGATCACGCCCATGTGCGGCTCGCCGTTGTTGCCGCGGAACTTGGCTACGAATGCGGTCGGCATGTTTGCCGTGTTCGTCTCGATGCTGAAGTTGTGCTGCCGGAGGTAGTCGATCAGCTTCGCGGTCGACCGCTTCTCCTCGAATCCGATCTCGGGGTGCGTCGCGATGTCGTCGGCCATCGCGAGCAACTCCTTGTCCATCAGTTCTTTGGCACGCGCGACCACCGCGTCCCGCTCCGCGTTCGGGCCGGTCAGTTTGGCGACCATCGCCGGCACCTCGAGCGACGACTCGAGCGCTGTCATCTTCTGCAGAACGCTGCGCGCGGCCGCCCTCTCGGTATCAGTTTCCTGCGCCCACGCAGGAACGGACAGAAGGATGAGTAAGAGTGCAGACGAGACGGTTTTCAGCATCCGCCGATTATGTATCACTTGCGTGGGGCGCCTCCTCGTGTCCGTCGGGGTCTGATGAACGTGCGTCGTCGGCTGTTTCTCGGGTGGGATGCGTCGGACTGCAACTCGGACGGCGGAGACCCCGACTCGAACGGCGCCGATCGCGACCTGGCTGGCGTCGATCTCAACCGGGACGGCCTCGAGTCGGAGTCGGACGGCCCGGATTCCAAGTGGCACGGCTCGGACTTCAAGTCGGCCGGCCCGGACCTGAACGGGGCGGCCGCGAATGCAGGTAGGCCGGCCCGAACCGCAAGTCGGACGCTCCGGACTGCGGGTCGTCCGGCCTGGACCGCGACCCGAACGCCGCGGACTTCCGTCTAGCGCCGGCCGGCGTGGAAGTTGTCCCACCAGATCGTGCCCGGCGCGGCGATCGAGTCGGACGTGCCCCCCTTGATTTCGAACTTGATCGCGCTGGTGCCGACGTGCGTGTCCCACGCTTCGCGATACAGGGCCGTGAAGGCGCCAGGCGTTCCGCCGTTGTCGGGCGCCGCTTCGAACACGACATGTTTGACGCCTGCATCGTCGACGTCGTTGCGAATCCGCAGGAACTGGTGTGCCGTGCGGTCGTACGGGACCGTCACCAGAGTGGTCTTGGCGCCCGAGATCTTCTTCTCGGCGACGATTGTGTTGCCTGACTCGTACATCCGGTAGAAGTTGTTGCCGTCACTTCCCGCGGCGAACATCGCGTATGCCGGCGTCGCGACGTTCGGAGGCTGTGCGAGCTGCACCCATCCGTAGCCGTTGTTCGTCAGGTCGTAGGCCGCCGATGCGATGCCGTCGTAGTGCGATCCGCTCAGCGCCGGCTTGAGCGGCCCGGTCTGGAGCTGGCCGCTGGTGACGCCGACCGGCACGGTGTAGTCCTGGCTGCTGGTGAACGGCGCGTTCGGCCACTTCGTGCGGTCGAGTATGTCGAACCGGTCGTCGAGGAGCGTGGTCTCGACGATGGCCAGCGAGTAGGTCGCGGATGCCACGTTCGATGGCCAGTTCGCGTCGACGGCCGATACGGTGAACGTGGACGTGCCCGTCGCCGCCGGCGTGCCGCTGATGACGCCGTTCGAGAACGTCAGGCCTCCCGGCAGCGCTCCGGACGCCAGGGTCCACGTCGTCTGACCCGAGCCGCCAATCGTGGCGAGCGCCGCGGAGTAGACGGCGTTAACGCTGCCTGACGGTACGGCGGCCGTGGCGATGACGAGCGGCGCCGGGGCTATCGTGATCGTGACCGCCGCCGTGGCGACACGCGACGCATCATATGAATCGTGCGCCTGCAGAGCGACGGTGAACGAACCGAAGGCGGAAGGCACGCCGGCCATGGATCCGTTGGAGGCATTCAGCACCAGTCCGGACGGCACGCTGCCGGTCCACGTTATGGCGCCGACCGCACCCTGCGCGACGCCCGCTGCGGTCTGATAAGCGAGCCCGACTTGTCCGGCGGGCGCCGCCGGCAGCGACGCGCTGAACGCCGGGGCGTTGACCGTCAGCGTGAGCGGCGCGGTCGCGAGATTCGCCGGCCAGTTCGCATCGACGGCCTGGACGCTGAACGTGAACGCGCCGATTGCCGTCGGCGTTCCCGTCAGAGCGCCGGTCGAATCGAGAGACAGTCCCGCCGGCAGCGACCCAGCGGCGATCGACCATGTGGCAACTCCGGTCCCGCCGGTGGCGGCGAGCGCCGCCGCAAACGGCTGCCGATACACGCCTGACGCGATCGAGGTCGACGCAATCGCGATGGCCGTCGGCGCGATCGTGATCGTCGCGGGTTGCGCGGCCGTGCGGTTCGGGCTCCACGAATCCGCCGCCTCGATGACAGCGGTGGTCGTTCCCCACGCCGTTGGCGTGCCGGCAATCCGTCCGGACGTCGGGTCGAACGTCAGGCCGGCGGGCAGAGCGCCCGATGCAATCGACCACGTCGCGGTGCCCAGGGTCCCGGTGACGGTCGGCGTCAGCGTGTACACCACACCAACCTGTCCCTCAGGCTGCGCCGGCATGGTCTCCACGAACGGCGGCGCATCGATGGTCAGGTTCAGGGTGGCCGTGCTCGTGTTCAGCGGCCAGGACGGATCGTAGGCCGTGATGGTGACGTTGCCCGTCTGCACAGCCGTAGGCGTGCCGCGCACGACACCGCTCGCGGCGTCGAACGCGATACCGGCGGGAAGCGCGCTCGAGACGACTTGCCACGCACAGGCGGGCGTGCCGCCGACGCATGCGATCGCCTGTGTGTAGGGGGATTCGAACATCCCGTCAGGCAGCGACGTCGTGGTGATGCGCACCTGCGCGGTGCCGGCCGCGACGCGCGAGTCGCCGGTCAGAGCGTTCGCGGCGTACGCGAGGACGAGGTCGACGTCGGGTCCGAGATCGGTGCCGTCGGTCCCGGCGTTGTTATAGGGCGATCCCGCCGCCAGGTGGTAATCGCCGCCGGCGTAATTGACGAAGCCCGCGTCCCACGCCGCGACGGTCGGGAAGAAATTGCCGGCCGGATATTTCGACGCGCTGCCGCCCGCGAGCACGTTTGCCGTGATCGTCGATGCCGGCAGGTACGCGGCAATCGAGACGTTCCCGGCGGAGAAATTGTTGCCGAAGATGCCGTAGGTGCGGTGCTCCGACATGTTGTTGGTATAGACGAATCCGGTGATCGGCGTCGGGCTCGTCACCGACCCGCCGTAGAGCGTGACGATCGTCGTGTCGTTGGTGACCACGGTGTTGTGGTCGAAGACGATCGAGTCGCCGCCGTCGCCGATCTGGAAGACCTTGGCGCCGCTGCCCCAGGACGTGTTGATGTCGTCGAAGATGTTGTCGCGGACGACGATGTGGTTGGTCAGCTGGCTCGGCGCGAGGTTGTCGGTTCCCAGGATGTTCACGCCGCCCGCGGTATGGCGGACGATGTTGTGCTGGAACGTCACGCGCTGGACGATGGTCCACGGCGCGGTTCCGTTCTGGTTGCGCGGCGTGAAGACGACTGGATACCCGGGCTGTCCTCCGACCCAGAGATTCTCCATCACGTTGCCTTCGACGAGCACGTCCTGCGCATTCTTCAGTTCGAAGAGGTTCTTGACGCTCCAGATCGTCGCCGACGGCGGCGTTCCCGACGTTCCGGCTGCGCCGGAATCGGTGAAGTACGGGTTCGTCGTCGTCCAGTACACGTTCTC
>DASQHH010000866.1:0-5318 GCA_035632195.1 Vicinamibacterales bacterium | reverse complement strand
CTTCAGCGCGCCGCCGCGCGGCATCGCATCGACGGCATTCAGCAGAAGGTTCTGAACGGCGCGGCCGACTTGATCGGCGTCGGCGCTGATCGTGCCGACGGCTGGGTCGAGATCCACGGTCAGCGCGACTGCGGGCCGCCCCGGCGCCGTGAGCTGCGCGCGGAAGACGGCGGCCGCCCGGTCGACGACGCCGTTGAGCGCCACCGCGGAGAACACGGGCGTCGGCATCTTCGCAAAGTCGCTGAATCGCGCGACGACGGTGTTGAGGTTCTGGAGGCCGGTGGTCAGCGCCGCAAGGCTTTCATCGAACACCTCGTCGAACTCGGCGGGCGCGAGCGTGCGGGCACGCTGAAGGTTGTCGACCGTCAGGCGCAGCGGAAACAGCGGGTTCTTCAGCTCGTGCGCAAGGCGCCGCGCCAGCTCGCGCCACGCCGCCACACGCTCGGCCTGCACCAGGCGCTCGCGCTGATCGACGAGCTGCCGCGTCATCGTCTCGAATGCCCGCGCGAGCTCCCGGATCTCGGCGGCGGCGGCGACTTCGTTGATCTCGACGTTCCAGTCGCCGGCGCCGACCGTGCGCGCCGCGTCGGCGAGCTGCTCGACCGGCTTCGTCACGCGCGCCGAGACCACGTAGCTCACGGCGAGCCCGAACAGGATGCCGACGGCGCCGAACGTCACGCCAGCCCAGCGGATGCGGCTGACGAGCGCGGCCAGCTCCTGGCCCGAGCTGCCGACGAGCAGCACGGCGTGCACCTTCCGGTCGCGGCCAGCCAGGGGAATGGCGTCGAACGCCTCCGGCCCTTCGGGCCAGTCGATGGTCTCGGCGGCCTCCTGCCCCGACTGCCGCACGCGCGCGATCAGCGGATCGAGCGGCGTCGACGGCGGCGCGTGCCCATTGGCGTCAATCACCAATCCGGGGGCCCCTGCCCCCTGGATCAACGGCCGCGTCAGCTCGGGCTCGACGTTCCGGTACAACAGCACGCGCATTCCGGGCGGGAGCGAGAGCGACCGGAGGAACGTCTCGTCGAGCCGGCGGCCGCCGGCGAACAAGAGCCGCCGGTCGCCGATTGGAACCACGCGCACGGCAATGAGTCCGAGTGCTGTTCCGTCCGGACCGGCAACCGCCTGGAGGGCGGCGCCGCCGTCACGCGCGTCGGAGGCCAGCGATGCCGCCGATGGATGCCGGTACCCGAAGCGCGCGGGCCAATGCGCCGAAGAGACGATCGTCCCGTCTCCAGCGACGATGTCCAGAAAATCGAGCCCCTGCGCGTCGGCAATGGGTTTCGCTTCTTCGACGTACGGCGCGTACGACCCGCGCGAACGGCCGATGTCGGCCGCGAGCCGCGCGACGGCCTCGCTCGCCGCAACACGATCCATCCGCGAGTCGACCTGATCCGCTTCGGAGGTGAAGGCGCGACGGAACTGCGCGATGAGCGCCGCCGTGTGCTGCCCGTCCAGAGCGGCGAACGAGCGCCGAGCGCTCGCCGACACGGTCCAGGTCACGAGGACGACGGTCACGGCAATCGCACCGCTGACCAGCGCGAAGAGACGTGCTCGTAGCGTCATTCAATCCAGATGTTCGCGAGATTGAGCGCGCCCGCCGCCAGCAGCACCGGACCGTTCCACGAGCGGACGCGATCGCCGAGTCCGTAGAGATCCGGCATGTGGACGAGCGGCACGATGATCTGATGCTCGAGCAGCGCGCGCTCCGTGCTGTACACCACCTCAATCGGGGCACCGGCGGCCGGCACCTGCGCGTCGGCGGACGCGAGAGCCGTCACGCGCGCGCCGAGGCCTGCCATGACACCCGCAAGCACGCGATCGGGCGACGAGGCCTCGAGCGGCAGCCGGACGATGCGCACGTCGGGGCGCGGCGCGAGTCCAGACGGCGCCTGCACGCTGATTGTGAGACCGGCCTCGTGCGCATCGACGACGATGCGATCGGCAATTGCCTGTTCGACGGCATCGCCGGGATCGACACGGACCGTCACCGCCCGCGCAGCCGGCGGAAGGCCGGCAACGGTCGCGCGGATGTTGGACGGCACTTGTGCGTCCAGCGGGGCGTAGCCGCTGATCCACGGCGGCAGGAGCGCCGCTGCGGGAGATGCCCGCTGTTGCAGGAGCACGTCGCAGAGCGCCCGCCGATCGATCGCCGCCGCGAGCGCCGCCCGCATCACGGCGTAGTCGCCGGTTGCGCGGTGTGCTTCGAACACGAGCGCGATCGTTTCCATCGGTCTCGACGCCGCCATCCGCAGTCCGCGCTGGGAGAGACGACGAGCGTCCGTCGGCCGCACCGATACGACGTCCGCGCCGCCCCGCTCGAGCGACGACAGTTGATCTGCTGCCGATCGCCCCATCTCGACCTGCACCGCGTCGAGGAACGGACGCGAGCCCCAGTACCGGTCGTGCGCATGCAGCATCAGACGTCGATCGGCAAGACGATCCAGTTTGAACGGCCCGCTGCCGGCCAGATCGCCGGAACTGCTGCGGACGGCGATTCCTTCCCGCGGCTGCGCGAGCTGCCAGAGAAGATCCGGCGGGCCGTGATCGACGGTCACGACGTCTCCGTCAGCATCGACGGTCCACGCCGGATTGGCGGCCCGAAGGACCGCCGACACCTGCCACGCCTGCAGCGTCGACTCGTCGTGCATCACGACGTTCCGGCGGATCCGGAGACGCCATCGGCTGCCGGACGATTCCCAGGAAGCGGCGAGCAGCGGCTGGACGCCGGCATCCCCGTCGACCGTCGTCAATGTCTCGAAGACGAGCGGCGCGATGCGCGTCTTGATCCACGCTTCGGCTTCATCCGCGGCGGGCACAGCGGGGTCGAGCGATCGGACGACCCCGGCAGCCTCGACGCGCAGCGTTCCGCCGTAGTGGGGGCGCGCGGCGGACGCGACGGTGCCGAGCGCCGCCGCGCTAACGAGCGCAAGACACGCTGATCTGAAACGCCTCATAGCGATCGGACGCTCCATCGTGAACGACGGCTATCGAATTCCAGAGGGCGGTGATCGTGCCGGGCATGTTCAGCGCGCGTCCGGCCGCCACCAGCTCTCGATTGACGACGCGAAAGAGCCGCAGGTCGTCAGCTTCACCGGCGTCGTCCGCGCGGTTCGATACGACGACGAACGATCCGGGAGCGCACGGCGACGTCACCGACGCGACGTCGTCGCCGTTCGACGGCAGCTTCGCGACGAGCGCGCGCCGTTCGTCGAGCAGCGCCAGCGCGCCATGCGGATCGGCGACGAGCCAGCGCACACCGGCATCCGCAACCGCTGCGGCATTGACGAACGGCCGTCCTTCGGGCGTCGTGAAGTAGTTGCGTGCCGCTTCGACCCCGGCGTTCGCCAGTCCCGGCCAGGGCGCGCTTTCGTCGACGCAGGACAGCCGCAGCGGATCGAGATCGCCGCGGCACGCGACGCCGGGCATGAACACGTCGAACGGCAGTCTGCCGGCGACCAGGCGTCCCCGCAAATCGCGCGGCCAAGCCCGCGTCGTCTGGAGCGGCCGCGAGTCGAGGACATCGGAAACGTCGCCGGACGGCGTCCACTGCCGGATCGCCACGCCCGACGGCTGGAGCACGATCAGGCGCTTGCCGTCCGGGGCCGGCGCGACGTCCAGGATTGGCGTCCGCTGCGCGAACAGCGGGCGCGCGTCGAGCCCGAGCGAAGGATCGCGGCTCAGCCGTCCTGCGAGCGGACGCGACGCGGTCATCACGTCGCGCCCGGTCGTTCCAGTGACGTCCGCCACGCACACGCGCTCGCGCAGATTCTGCCGACAGTCGATCGACATGACGGTCGCGCCGGCGGCCGCGGCGCGGGATGACAGCTCGGCCCGCAGATCGTCGAACGCGGCATTGGAAACAGGAGCCTGCGCGCCAAGGCGGCTGCAGACGAGCGCGAGCGGGAGGCAGACGAGCAGGCGCGCGAGCCGATCGCGGCCCCGGATGTCCACGGCCGCGATGATAGCACCGACGATCATCGGCCAGCCGCTGCGAGCTGCACGACTCGGGGCCAGCGGATGTTGAAGGGCCCGGAGGCGCGAGAGACCGCGCTTCTCGCCGCGGCGTCGATAACGACGATCGCCGCCGCGGCCGTCACGAGGCCGGCGCCGAACACGAACAGGACGAATTTGATGAACGGCATGGGGACCTCCTGTAGCTCCGATTCAATTGAAGAATGCGGCGATTTCCTGTGTGCGCTCGGGATGGAGTTCGACCACGTCGCCGCTCCGGACGAGGTCGAACAGCTTTTCGATGTCCGCGTTGCGGAGGCGAATGCACCCATGCGACCGCGCGTGCCCGATGGACGCGGGATCGTCGGTGCCGTGGATGCCGAATCCCTTTTCGCTGAGGCCGATCCAGCGCGTGCCGATCGGGTTCGTCGTCCCGGGCGCGATGACTTTGCCGGGCCGGTAGTAGGTCGGATTCGTGACGCGGTTGACGATGGTGAACGTGCCGACCGGACTCGGCGACTCCGGCGCACCGACCGCCACGCGGAAGACGCGAATCACCTGGTCGTTCTCGATTACGGCCAGCTTGCGATCCGGGATGCTGACGACGATTCGGCGCGTGACGGGCGTGACCGCAGCGGCCCCGTTGGCGTGCCCCGATGCCCTGGCTTCCGAAGCGGCGAGCATCGCCATCGCCGCCGTCATCGTGAGCGCCCGTGTGATTCGGCTGGTCGTCATATCGTCCTCCTCGCGTCGCAGGACGACAGAGCAACCGGTCAGCCAGTCGTTAAGTTGTTGTTATTGGGGACCTTGCGAGATCGGCTGCAACGGAGACGCGTGTCACCCGGCCCACGATGTGAGCCCGGTGACACGCGGACGGTTATTTCGTCGGTACCTTGAGAGACTTCAGGTGTTCGATGAGGTCCTGCCCCGCGTTGACGGGATTGATGCCGCGGCCGGTCGCGCCCTTGTCGATGGCTGCGATCTTTCCGGTCGGATCGATGTAGAACGTGAACCGCTTCGCGTACTGGCGATCCGCGGGCATATCCGGCGTGATGACGCCGTACGCCATCGCAACCTTCTTATCCGGATTGGCGAACATCGGGAAGTCCGCGTGCTCTTTCTCCGCGAACGCCTTGTTCTCTTCCAGAGTGTCGCCGCTGATCATGAAGTACGAGACGTTGAACGTGCGAATGAGTTCCCCGCTCTCACGGAGCGAGTTGCATTCGGCGGTTCAACCGGCAGTGAACGCTTTCGGAAACCACGCGAGGACGACCCATTTGCCCTTCAGGTCCTTGCTCAGGGTGTAGGTCTTGCCATCGGTGGCCGGCAGCGTGAAGTCGGGCGCGGTTTCGCCGACCCTGGGC
>DASQHH010000865.1:0-8867 GCA_035632195.1 Vicinamibacterales bacterium | reverse complement strand
GTGCGTCCCGCGCTCCCACCAGAACTCGTTGTAGGCGCCGCCGAGGTCCGCGTCGGCCGAGGCGCCGTCGCGGTGGTCGCGGTCGTTGCGCTCGATGGTGCGCTTCTCGAAGGCCGCGGCTTCGTCCCTCGTCAGTGTCGGCTTGCCGGCGAATTCGGCGGGCCGTTCGAGCGGCGTGAGCGTTGAAAACGTCCACACGCCTTCGAGATCGCGGACGGCGCTCGGCTGAAGCCTCGCGCTCCGGCCCCCTATGGAGGGCGAGCCTTCAGGCGAGCCGAACGCGCCGACGACTCCGAGCGCGATGGCGACGATCCACTTCATGGGCGTCCCCGTCCGTAATTCGCGCGGTAGTGCTGGTGGCACTGCACGCACGACTGATACAGCGCGTCGTTGAGGTCGACGAGCGCGTCGACGTTCTTCGCGCGGGCCGCGCGGAACGCCGCCTGTCCCGCATCGAGCATCAGCTTCGCGTCGTCCATCCAGCGCCCCTGGTCGCGCGCGCGGCCGGGCATCATCAGCAGATTGGCGGATTCCGCTAGCGTCAGCGTCTTGCCCTGCAGCTCGGCCCACTCGGCGTCGGTCGACGGCGTTCGCGTCGAGATGTAGAAGACCGCGTCCGACGTCGGATAGATCATCCGGATCATCAGGTCGCTCATGCTGCCGACGGGGTGCGGTTGAGGACCCGCAGGAGAAGGCTGCAGAGTGAGAAGGGCCGCGGCGAGGAAGATCGACGCCCGCATGCCCGTATAATAGCGGCTTCCATGTCGCTTTTGCCGTTCTGCCAGTGGCTTGCGGACACGCAAGGCAGTATCGCGCTGCACGAATCGCTGTACATGTATCCGCTCGTGGAATCGGTCCACGTGCTGACGCTCTGTGTGTTCGTCGGGATGTCGGTGCTGCTCGATTTCCGCCTGCTGGGCCTGACGATGCGGCGCATACCCGTGGACGAGATCACCGGCCGGCTCCTGCCGTGGATGATCGGCGGGTTCGTCGTCATGGTGGTGACGGGTGTGCTGCTCTTCTACGCGATTCCCGTGCGCTCGTATCAGAACGTGTTCTTCCGGCTGAAGATGATCACGCTCGTGTGCGCCGGCCTCAACGCGTGGACGTATCACTACGGCATCCACAAGAAGATCGGTGAGTGGGGCAGCGCCTCGCGCCCGCCGCGCCGCGCGCGCATGGCCGGCGTGCTGTCGCTCGTCTTCTGGGCGATGATCGTCGTGTCGGGCCGGATGATCGCCTACAACTGGTTCGACTGCGACCTGGGTCAGTCCGCGTTCATCAACTGGGCGGCCGGCTGCGTGCCGGGAGTGCGGTGATGTTCAATCTATTCCACGCGATCGAATTCTCGGCGGTCGGCCAGACGATCAAGACGTCGCCGTGGATCTTTGCCGTCACCGAGTCGATTCATCTGCTGGCGCTCGCCGTCATCGGCGGCGCGGTCCTCGTCCTCGACCTGCGGATGCTGGGGCTCGGGCTGAAGCGCCAGCGCATCCCGGACCTCGCCTTCGACACGCAGCGGGTCCTCGTCAGCAGCCTTGCCGTGATGCTCCTCACGGGCGTCATCCTCTTCATGTCGGAAGCGGTGAAGTGCTACTACAGCACGCCCTTCCGGGTGAAGATGGCGTCGCTCGCCCTCGCGATCCTGTTCACGTTCACGGTGCGACGGCGCGTGACGCGCGCCGAAGACGGACGGATCAGTCCGCTCGCTTACAGGGCCGTGGCGCTGGTGTCGCTGACGCTATGGTTTACGGTTGGAGCGGCGGGTCGATGGATAGGGTTTTCCGGATAGCCTGAATCGCGTCAGGGCTAAGGGCTGAGAGCCCTCAGCTCTCAGCCCTGTCAGGTTTTGTTACTTCCCGCCGCGTCCGCGTCCGGTGGCCGGCTTCGCGCCGCCTTCTGTCGGGTCCGCGCCGTCAACCGGCGCTCCGGTGCCCGACGATCCCAGGAACAGCTTGCGGCCGTCCGGATAGGTGATATTGCGGCCGTTGGCGCGCGACAGCGAGTGGTCGCGCGTCTGGTAGCCGTCGACGACGATCTCGGTGCCGTTGGCGAGCGACGCCTTCGTGATGCCGCGGCGGAGCAGCGTGTTCGGCGTTCCGCCTTCGACCATCCATTCCTCGCACTTCGCGTTCGGCGTGAACTGGCACGCGGTGGCCGCTTCGGGCTTCACGATCTCGATATGGATCCAGGTGTGCGGATTCACCCACTCGAGCTTGGTGATCTTGCCCTTGAGCAGCACCGGCTTGTTCGGATCGAACTCGCCGCCGAACGCGTGGTGCGCGACGAGGGGGGCGCCGGTCGCGACGATGATTGAAGCGCCGATCAGCAGACTCGCGATTCGATTGTTCATTCCGTCTCCTACTGTTTCTTGTTGTCGGTCCTGCGCTTCGCGTCTTCGGCTTCCTTCGTGCGTGCGCCGCGCAGGATATCGCCGAGCGCGTAGTTGCCCTCGTGGCACGCGTATTCGTACATCAGCTCGTTGGTGGCCGGCCACGTGTATTCGGCCGTCCACGGCTTCGCCCATGTCTTCGGGTCGTCGATGGTGAACCGGTAGAGCAGCGTGTTCGGACCGGTCCGCGTGAACCGCTCGACGACGTGCAGGTCCGGCGACGAGCCGCGGAAGCGGGTCTTCTCCGTGAAGTTCGTCGTGTCGACGACGAGCGTGTCGCCTTCCCAGCGGCCAATCGAGTCGCCCATCCACTTGCGGACCGTCGGGGGCAGGTGCTCGGCGTTCATCCGGACGACGCGCGCGTCGTGCACCATCTCAGTGAGGATCAGCACGGAGTCCGGCGTCTGCACGATCTGGTGCAGGTTGTTGTAGAAGTAGTCGGGCAGCGCGGGCGGACCGGACGTCGATCCAAATCCCATCAGGCACCGCTCGCCGAGCGGGCGGCGCTCGGGGTCGTCGTAGGCGCCCGGCGCGCGCTCGAAGCCCGGGTCGTCTTCGCGCGCGGTCGTGTCGGAAGTGGCGGCCTGGTTGCGCGCCTGCATCGCGCGCTGGCGCGCTTCGGGCGTCAGCGGCGGCACACGGCCGTCCGGCGGATCGACGACGAGCGACGCGCGCTTGCGGCCGTCGACGATTGTGTACTGCGACCCGGAGTCGATCCAGAAACTGTTGTAGCCGCCGACGTTGCCGGCGGCGCCGACCGACCCGTCGCCGCCGACCGGCGGCGCGTCGCGGTCTCCCTTGATCGCGCGATCCTGAACGGCTTTGCGCGCCGCGACCTGCTTCTCCTGCTTCGCGGCTTCCTCGTCGGTGAGCACGAGCGCGCTGCCGGCCGCGCGCTCGACGGGCGTGAGCGTCGCGAGATCGTAGGTGCCTTCGAGATCGGGGTGGCCGTCGGCCAGTCGGCGAATTTTGGCTCCCTGTTGGGCCGACACGAATACGCCGAGACCGGCCGCCAGCGCGAATGCCGTTGCAATGCGTTTCATACGTTATTCACCGGTGAGCGGCTTCTTGCGCCACTTGCCGTACAGGAGCTCTTCGACGAACTCGACGCACTTGAAATCCATCAACTGCGCGTTCTTGTCGAGGCGGCGGTAGAGCGGCATCTGGATCTTCCACGGCCGCGTGAACACCTTCGGGTCAGTGATCGTCGCTTCGTAGTTGATGACGTCCGCGGCCACGCGCGTGTAGCGCTCGGTCACCTTCAGTTCGTCGCTGTGGTAATTGCCTGACCGATCAAACCACGTGTCTTCGTTGAAGCCGTTGGCGTTGATGACGAGCGTGTCGCCCTCCCAGTGTCCGACCGACTGCCCCATCCACGAGTCGATGGGCGGCGGCCCCGGGTCCTTCATATAGATGTTGCGGACGGCGCCCGCGTACTCATACGCGAAGAAGATCGCCGACTGGCTCTGAAGGATCTGGAACGGATAGGGCATGTAGTTCGCGCGCGGCACGCCCGGCAGGTAGCATTTGATCTCGGGGTCCTTGTCGATCCAGTGCTCCTGGTTGTCCTTCCTCTTCGCGAGCGCGTCGGGCTTGTAGGGCAGCGGGCCGTCCGAGACGACACCGACGCCCGGAGGCACCGATCCGACGGCGCCCAGCGCAAGGACTGCCGCAGCAGGCACCGGTCCATAAGGGCCGGGCCGCAGCTGCATCGCCGCGCGCGCCATGTGCATCTCGACGTCGTAGTTCGCCTCGTTGAGCGCCTGCCAGATCCCATTGAGGTCCGGTTTGCCGTCCGCCGTGCGCGGCGCGCGATATGCGGCCGTCTGGCCGGAAAGGGGCAGTGTGGTCGCGGCCACGAGCGCGCCGACGCTTGCGGCAGCGATCGCCGAGATGAATCCCTTGAACCGAATCGGCATCGATGGAAACTCCTGAAGTCCATTCATACTGGGGGCACGCCCGCCGATTGTCAAGATTCCGAAAACAAAGTTCGCTAAGATGTCGCGCATGCCAAAAGGCCTGATTTCGGGGGTATTCCTCCTGGTCACGATCGCCGCGCCTGCCGGCGCTCAGCCGCCGGCTTCGGCAAGCCAGGCAGACGGAGCGCGGATCTTCAACGACACCTGTGCGAGCTGCCACACGAGCAACGATCCCCGCACCCCGACCGTTGCGGCGCTTCGCCAGAGGACGGTCGACGAAATCATCGCCGCGTTGACGACCGGCCGGATGCGCGATCAGGCCGCCGATTTGACCGACGCGCAGAAGCGCGCCGTGGCGCAGTACCTCGGCATTGCAGCCGCGGCGGCGCCGAGCATGGGGAAGTGCACGGCGACTCCGCCCTTCGACCCCGCGACCGGCGCGCGCTGGAGCGCGTGGAGCAGCGACCTCGGCAATACGCGCTTTCAGCCGGCCGACCAGGCTGGCCTGACAGCCGACACCGTCCCGAAGCTGACGTTGAAGTGGGCGTTCGGATTCCCGAACGCGACGACGGCGCGCGCACTGCCGACGGTGGCGGGCGGACGGGTGTTCGTCGGCAGCCAGAACGGCATGGTGTACGCGCTCGACGCGAAGAGCGGCTGCACGATCTGGACGTTCCAGGCGAAGGCGGCCGTCCGGTCCGGGATTGTGATCGGACCGCGGCCCGGCATGCCGGGCAGGTTCGGCGCGTACTTCGGCGACGGCCGCGCGAACGCGTACGGCCTGGACGCTGCGACGGGCGACCAGATCTGGACGCGGCAGCTCGAAGACCACCGCAGCGCCAACATCACGGGGACGCCAGCGCTCTATGAAGGGCGTCTGTACGTGCCTGTCGCCTCGAGCGAAGAAGGGCAGGGCGCGAACCCGGCGTACGAGTGCTGCACGTTCCGCGGCAGTCTCGTCGCGCTCGATGCCGGCAACGGCGCGCTGATCTGGAAGACGTACACGATTACCGCGGAGGCGAAGCCGGTCGGCAAGAACCGGAGCGGAACGACGCGCTGGGGGCCCGCCGGCGCGGGCATCTGGTCGGCGCCGACCGTCGACCCGAAGCGCAAGGTCGTCTACGCCGCGACCGGCAACATGTACACGGAGCCGCAGCAGCCGACGAGCGACGCGATCATGGCGTTCGATCTCGACAGCGGCGCGGCGAAATGGACCTCGCAGGTCACGCCGAAAGACGTCTTCGTCGTCGGGTGCAATGTCACGCTGTCGGGAGCGGCGCCGGCGACGACCGGCGCGAACTGTCCTGAGTCCGCGGACCTCGGTCCGGACTACGATTTCGGCAACGCGCCGATCCTCGTGACGATGGCCGGTGGACGCGACCTCATTGTCGCCGGCCAGAAGTCGGGCGTCGGCTGGGCGTTCGATCCCGACAAGAAGGGCGCGGTGCTGTGGCAGTACCGCGCGGCGAAGGGCAGCGCGCTCGGCGGACTCGAGTTCGGATCCGCCGTCGATCACGACAACGCGTACTTCGCCGTCTCGGACACGCTCACGTCCACGCCCGGCGGTCTCCACGCCGTGAATCTGGGAAGCGGCGAGCGCGCGTGGTATACGCCGCCGCCGGCGCCGCTGTGCGGGTCCATGCCGCGCTGCAACGGCGCGATCCTGGCGGCGATTACCGTCATCCCCGGCGCCGTGTTCACCGGCTCGAACGACGGCGGCGTGCGCGCCTACGCCACGAAGGACGGCTCGGTGGTGTGGGAGTACAACACCAACCGCGACTTCACGACCGTCAACGGCGTTGCGGCGAAGGGCGCGTCGATCAGCGGTCCCGGCCCGGTCGTCGCCGGCGGGATGGTGTTCATCAATTCAGGCTACGGTGCGCTCGGCGGCCGTCCGGGCAACGTCCTGCTGGCATTTGGAGTCGACCAATGAAACGGATGGCGCTGCTCTTCGCGATCGTGTCCGCAACGGGTCTCTCCGCGCAGACGCAAGCGGGTCGCGGCGGGCGGGTGACCGAGCCGGCGCACAAGCGGACCGCCGAGATCGGCTGGCGGCTTGCGCCTGCGGATCAGGCGTACGCCGCCATCGACGGCGATCACCTGAAACAGTACGTCGAAGAATTGACGGCGATGTCGCGGCGCTATCGCGACAACGGCCACCCGCAGTTCTGGGGACGCATCATCGGCACGAGCGCCGACGCCGAAAACGCGCGATGGCTGATGGATCGGTTCCGCGCGATCGGGCTCGCCGACGTCCGCGAACAGGAGTTCGATCTGCCGCCTCAGTGGATGCCGCGGTCGTGGTCGGTCGCGCTGACGGCGAACGGCCGATCGCTCGCGGTCGAGACGGCTCAGCCCACCTATCTCGCGGTCGGCGCTGCGGCGCCGGGCCTCGACGTCGACGCCGTCTGGGCCGGCTTCGGCAGCGAAGCGGACCTCGCGATGGCGCCCGACGTCCGCGGCAAAGCCGCGTTCTTCTACAGCACCGACATCGCCTCGCGCCACGTCGGCGTCATGGACGGCGCCATCAAACGCCTCTCGGACCGCGGCGCCGCGGCCGTCTTCGTCGTCCAGGGCATTCCGGGGAACCTGCGGACGCAGTTCTATCCGGTCAACAGTCCGGTGCCGACGTTCTCGGTCGGGCAGAAGGATGGCTTCGCCGTCCGCGACTTCATCGCATCCGCAAAGGGTGCTGCCCGCGCGTCGGTTCGGCTGGACGTCGACCGGGTCCCGAACCTGAAGAGCGGCACGGTGTGGGGTACGCTACCCGGGGCAACGGACGAAACGGTGATGGTCGTTGCCCATCGCGACGGCTGGTTCGAAGGCGCCAACGACAACGCGTCGGGCGTCGCGACGATGCTCGGCATCGCCGAGTACTTCGCGAAGGTCCCGAAGGCGCAGCGCCAGCGGACGATCGTATTCCTCGGGACCACCGGCCATCACAACAACAGCGCCGAGAGCGGCGCCTGGCTGGCGCAGCATCCCGAAGTCTTTGCGAAGACCGCCGTACTGCTCAACAGCGAGCACACCGGGGCCTTCGCCACCAGCCATACGGCGACGCGGCTGGCAAACGACGCCGCCGTCTCCACGTGGTTTGCCGGTGGAGAGCGTCTTGCCGGCATCGCCGCGAAGGCGCTCGACGCGTTCGGCGTACCGACGTATCCGGAGTCGGCGCCGACTCCGGCGGGCGAAATCGGACGGTACTTCCACCTTGCGCCGTCGATTCAGGTCATGACGGCGGCGGGCGGCGGGTACGTGTGGCACTCCGATCAGGAATCCGCCGACACGATTTCGACGACGGGGATCGCCGCGGTCACGCGCGCGTACGCGAAGATCATCGCGGACACGATGCCGGTTCCGCTCGCGGAGCTCCGCGCGCGGCAGATGTCGCAGTAGCGGCCGCTCGCGAAGCGGCCCTACGGTTTCGATACGTCTTTGATGATGAAGAGGCGCTCGCCGGGCCTGATCAGGCCGAGGTCGCGTCGGGCGACTTCCTCGATGGCGGCAGGATCGTCGGCGAGCCGGCGCGCCCGCTCGCGCAGGACGGCGTTTTCAGCCCGCTGACGCGAAATTGCCGCCGCCAGCCGGTCGTATTCCTTCTGCGCGCGCAGCATCGCCAGCAGTCCGCGTTCGCCGACCAGGCCATCGACGACAATCAGCGATGCGACGAACATCAGGAGCCAGCGGACGATCTTGCGGCCGCGCGGCGCGCGTCTCGGCGACGGGGTGGATTTCGATGCGTCCTTCGCCACGCGCGACAGACAGTACAACACTTCGCAACGAAGTACAAGAGCGTTTATGCGAGATTTAGTCGTCGTCCTCACCACGATGCCCGACGACACGCGAACGGATGAGGTCGCGCGCGCACTCGTCGACGAACATCTGGCCGCGTGCGTGAACGTGATGCCGCCGATGACGTCGACGTACCGCTGGAAGGGCCGCGTGGAACGCGACACCGAACGGCAGATCGTCATCAAGACAACGCGCGAACGGTTGAGCGCCCTCGAACAGCGTGTGCGCCAGCTGCATCCGTACGAGCTGCCGGAGTTTCTGGTCCTGACGGTGGAATCGGCGAGCGCCGATTACGCCGCGTGGGTCAGCGAGCAGACCCGCGCCTAGCGCGAAGGTACTCCACCAGCATCGGCAACACCGATACGAGCACGATGCCGATCGTCACCAGCGAGAAGTTGTTCTTGACGATGGGGATGTTGCCGAAGAGCCACCCGGCGCCGAGGCACAGCGCGACCCAGGCGGCGGCGCCCACGGCGTTGTAGACGGCAAACGACGCCGCCGTCATCTGCGCGGCGCCCGCGACGAACGGGACGAACGTCCGGACGATCGGCACGAACCGTCCCAGGACGACGGCCTTGCCGCCGTACTGTTCGAAAAACGCGTGGCCGCGGTCGAGATACTGCTTGTTCAGCAGCCGGTGGCCCGACTGAAACACTCGGGGACCGATGAACCGCCCAACGCTGTAGTTGACGGCGTTGCCCGAGAACGCCGCCAGCATCAGCAGCGCCAGCATTGCGGCCATGCTCAGGTCGCCCGTCGCGCCC
>DASQHH010000864.1:0-8585 GCA_035632195.1 Vicinamibacterales bacterium | reverse complement strand
AGGATGCGAGGGGAATTCACCAGAGTGCCGGCTGAACTCACCGAGGTGCTGGCTGAATTCACCAGGGTGCCGGGCGGATTCACCGGGGTTCCGCGCGAACTCTCCGGGGTGTCAGGCGAACTCACGGGGGTGTCCGGCTCGCTCCGTGGGGTACCGGCCGAACTCCCCGGGGCGAAAGGCCAGATTCCGTCCTCGCGAGACGTCCAACCCCCCGACCCACATCAAATTCAGTGTGCAACTCCGTAGAAAGCGGGCCGGAAAGGACGTAAAAGAGTCGTCTGGAGGAATAAGCCGGCCATGAGCGCTACCCCAAGACAGCGGCTGGACGCGCACGAGCGCAGCGACGATGTGTGCGTCAGATTCAGACGCATCATCGACGCATCACCGGGCGGCCGCAGGACGCGTGGCCGGCTCGGAAACGCCGTCATGGAGACGAGCGCTCTCATCAAGAAGCATCGCCGCGCGCTCGCAGACGAACATTCATGGTCGCTGAAGAGGCAACGGGCGCGGCGCCAGCTTCGTGCTGCATTGATGGGGTTCATCACCATCAGCCGCGTCATTCGCGGAGAGGACGCCGGAATCTATTTCGTCGATCGCCTGCCCCGCACGTCCGACAGCGAGCTCATGAGCAAAGCGACAACGATGCTCGACAAGGTCACTACCAATGCGGACGTCTTCATCGAGTACGGCCTGCCGTCCACGCTGCTGGAAAACGTGCCCGTGCTCGTGGCGGCGCTTCGCGAGGCGATCTCGCAGCAGGACACGGCGAGGATTGATCATCAGGTTCTGGCTCGCGAGGTGCTCCGGTCGCTCGCGGCAGGCGACCGCGCCTGTGCCGCGATGGCCGTCATCCTTGCCTCGATGGCGGACACCCATCCGAACGCGATCGCGGCGTTCCGGAAGGCCCGACGCGTCGGATATTCATCGCGCGTCGCCGCACGACGACGTGCTGCGCGCCGCCCGGCCCGGTGACGCGGGCGGAGTTCTTCCTGTTACGTGCCCTCCGGAGAGCTCGGCTTCGCGTTTTCTCCTGAGGTCAGCTTCGGGTTTTCGACTGAAGTCAGCTTCGGGTTTTCGTGCTTCGCACGACGCTTCCGAGGCGCCCGTTTCAACGGCGGAGGAGGTGCCATCCCGGGCAGGGGCGCGCGCCGCTTGGTGTCCTGCCGTTCGCGGTCGCGCACGAAGGCCTTGATGATCTTCAGCGCCGCGCGCGCTTCGCGCTCCGTCCGCTTGCCCTTGAAGTAGGCGGCCAGCTCGCGGTTCGCCCGCGTCACTTCCTGATCGCGCATCGACTGTCCGCTGTGGTCGCTGTCCGGTGATGAGGGTTTCGGCGCCATGCAGTTCAGCATAACGCCGCGCAACGAGCCTCGCGCCGCGAACCCCGCACCCACCCTCTTACGCAGCTGTGACGCGGCCGAACGACTCGTGGTGAACAGCGACTTCCACAAACCGAAACATCTCTATTCGTGGAAAACGCTTCTAGCTCATCCACGTTACACAGAATTTACACGGCCTTCGGATTGCTGCGATCAAGGATACGCGCTCCTCTATCCCGCAGCTCTCTGGGGGACCTCATGTTTGAAGTGAGTATCCGATACGACGACCGCGTCCGGAATTACTTCGTGTCGAACGGCACAGCCGACGGTTGGGAAATCAAGCGCGAAGAGAACCACACGCCTACTAAACACGTGTGGTGTCACGACTGGCATCGGGTCGAGCGCTCGCTCACGCGATTCAAGCAGGAAATCGCGGACCTGCGGGCGCAGGGCTGGCAGGTAGACCGGTAGACCGTCGCGCGCGCGATCGAGCGGGCGTCAACGAAGATGCGCGTCAGCGGGTCACGAGGTACGCGCGCCGGAGCAGCCGCGGCGCGACCTGCAGCCCGATCAGCGCGAGCTGCCATTTGAGCGATCGCTTGCGCGTGGACGCGAGGTGGTGCAGCGCCCCGTCGAAATCGGCGTCGCGCAGGCGCGCCTTCGCGCGCTCGATGCCCAGAGCGTCGGACAGCACGCTCAGGCGCTCCCGTACGGCGGACCGGATCGTCGTCGGCTGCGTGCGGCCGAAGCGCTCGAGGACGTAGAGAACCCGAACGAGCTCCTCTTCGGGCGTTCCCGACAACCCCGTCGTCCGCACACGGCGTTCGGTGAGCACCAGACGCTGGTAGCGCATCGCGACGCCGTTCGCCGCAAGCCGCAGCCACAGCTCGTAGTCCTGCCCGCGGCGGAGGTCTGCGTCGAAGCCTCCGGCCGCCGCGAGCGGCTCACGGCGCATGACGACCGTCGAGAGCGGAATGTTGCACGTCTGCGCGATGAGGCTGAGCAGCGTCACCGCGCCGGACGATGGCGCCTGCTGCATGAACCGCGTGCCTGCCAGCGGCGATTCGCCGCTGATCCGCGCGTCGGCGTACACGAGCGCGCACCCGGGATTCGCGTCGAGAAACTGCATCTGGCGCTGCAGGAATTCCGGGAACCACAGATCGTCGGCGTCCAGGAACGCGACGAGCTCTCCGCCGGCGGCGGCCAGCGCCGTGTTGCGCGCCGCGCCGGCGCCGCGGTTCTGCGGATGCCGGACGTAGCGGATGCGCGACGAGAACGGCTCGATGGCGCGCTCCAGATCCGCCGTGTCCGGAGAAGCGTCGTTGACCACGATCGCCTCGAAATCGGAAAACGTTTGCCGGAACACGGAATCCAGCGCGTCAGCGATGTCGCGCGCCGCGTTGTAGGCCGGAATAACAATCGATACGCGCGGCCGTGCTGGCCTCGGCATTGGCACCTCACCATGATGTGCAGCAAAGACAGCGCCGACATCTCGTCCGTTGCGTGGATGTGACCTCTGTAAACGGGCCACGTGAGCCGTTGGCCTGGAGACTGCAAGCCGAGTGAAAGGCTGCATGCCGGTAGCGTGAAAATCTCTGGCTGTTTCGGCGCAACGTGCGAGCGTGCCCGCGAAACCGTGGCCCGCATGCTGGCCGCGCAAAAAGCGCGGCCGTGGCATGAATGCCTCACCGTGGACACGCCGTTCGGAACGCTCGGCGGCGTCCGCACGTCTGATCTCCATTCACCTGTTCCGGCCCGTTTCGACGGCGCTGCCGCGCGGCTTCTCGTCGCAGGAACGCCGATTTCGTCTTCGACCGACGTAAGGAAGAGATTGCAGCGCGCCGTCGAGTCGGACTGGCAGGAAGCGGTCGACTGCCTCGAGAGACTCGACGGGCCGTTCGCAGCCGTCATGTGGCACGACGCGCTCCGTCGGCTGACGGTCGTCACGGACATTCTCGGGATGCAGCCGCTGTACTTCCATCGGAAGGCCGGTACGTTCGCCTTCGCCAGCGAAGCTCGAGCCCTCACGTCGTCCGGCGTCTGCAGTGCCGATCCCGATTTCGGGGGCTGGGGCGCCTTCCTGTCGTTCGGTCATACCATTGCCGACCGCACGCTCGTGTCGGGTGTCAGGCGGGCACCGCCGGGGTCGGTCGTCGTCTACCAGCCCGACACCGACACGCTGACGGCATCGCCGTACTGGAGCTGGCCGTCGAAGCGCGCAAGCGTGGTGGACGATTCGATCATCGATGAGCTGGGCGAGCAGATCGTCGCCGACGTCCGCGCATGCCTCGCCTATCACCCGCGGCCGATCGTCTGCCTCAGCGGCGGCTACGATTCGCGCTTGATCCTCGCGGCGCTCCATGACCTTGGCGAGCGGCCCGCTGTTCTCACGCTGGCGCATCCCGACGAAAAGGACGACCTCGACGGCAAGCTGGCACTGCGGGCCGCGCGCGCGTTCGACCTGGAGGTCGATCGCCGCGTGCCGCGCCGCGACTTCTTTTCGTCGCCGGAATATCTCGACTACGTCAGAACGAGCGGCCTCGCCTCGCCCAGCCTGTATCTGTTCATCGCGCAGCTGTCCTCGTGTCTGCAGAGCGGATTCCAGGCGGTCTGGGACGGCATCTTCCCCGGGTCCGCGTTGTTTCCCCACCAGCATCCGGGCGGATTCGACGAACACCTTCGGCACACGGCGCGGACCGACACGCCGCTGTGGCGCGCGGCCCGCCGGCTGTTTCGCCCAGACGTCGTGACCGCGATGGAAGACAACTTCCGCGAGACGCTCGCGAACGAACGCGCACAGTACGCAGACGACGAGTCCGGCGTCTCGCAGTTCGTCGTCCGGAATCGAACGCGCCACCGGATTGCGCCCAATCCGCTGCAGGCTTTCAGCAACGACGTCATCACGCTCGCGCCGGGCCTCAGCAAGCCGTTCTGGGAGACGGCAGCGGCGATTCCGGGCGAAATGAAGCAAGGACACCAGATCTATCGGCGGCTCTTCGAACGCCGGTTTCCCAAAGCGCTCGAGGTGCCGGCGGTGTCGGGCGGCACGATCGATCGCTTCAACCGTCGTCTCGACTGGGACGTCGCGTCAGCGCAGATCGCGGGATACCTGCAGCAGCGGCCGCGGCTGGCATTGCTCCTGGCGGGGCTCCTTCCCGGCGCGGCTCCGTTCTGGAAGCGATCGGCGTTCCTCGACCGCTGCCTTTCGCGCGTCGAGCCCGGAGACGCGTTCTTGAAGTTCGACGCCGTGGACGAACTGCAGCGCGCGGCACCGGACGACGGCGCCGAGAAGCAGCGCGAACTGCTGTTTTACTGGCAGATGTCAGGCGACGCTCTTCGCGTCGCGTGACCGGAGGCGGCCGACGAAGTCGTCGAAGATTGCGTCTTCCGGGTGCACGCGGCCTTCGACCCATGAGAGCACTCCCGAGTCGGCGTCGCCCTGCAGCGTCCAGTGGCCGGGGCAGTCACGCACCGCCCAGCTCGCATACGTGTAGCTGATCTCGGCGAGTACCTTCCGTCCGCAGCGCTGCAGCAGATCGACCGCGAGCGATTGCGTATGGAGACGCCGGGCGACCTTGAATGCCAGCCGGATGCCGTCTTCGTCGATGTGATCGCGTTCCCAATTGATGCGACCGCTGCCGCTGGCGCGAAAATCGCCTGGCCGGTTGAACCGCCGGAATGCGAACGCGCGGTTGCCGATCACCGTCACGCGGACGTCATGCTCGTTGCCCGGAAGAAATTCCTGCACGTAGAAGTACCCGTGCTGCAGCTCCGAGTATTCCAGGTCCTCTATAGCGGACTCGCCGCGCAGATGCCGCACGGCGCCCTTCGCCCGGCGCAGCGTCTCGCGCACCGCCGGCGCGTCGGGGCGAAGGCCGGTGACGCCAGGGCCGAACAGCCGCGCGATCCAGCGCGAGGCCTCGTCCATGTCGTGAAGCAGTCGCACATTCGACGACTGATAACCGAATGACAGCTTCAGCACCAGCGGATATGCAGCCGATCGGCAGAAATCGAGCGCGCGTGCGCGATCCCAGAATATCCAGGTCGCCGGCGTCGGAACGCCCGCCGCCTGCAGCAGGTACGACTGGGCGATCTTGTCCTCGAAATGCCACGCGGTTTCGAACGACGGAAAGACCGGAATGCCGAGCCCGTGTTCGATGGCCGGCAGCAGCCGCTTCGCGAACAGCCGGGGCGACGGCGAGTAGCCGAAGCGCCACATGAAGCCGTTGCATCCCTCGAGCTGCTGAAAGAAGTCCTGGGCATAGACGTCGACGGCACGCACGTGGACGCCGGTTTCCGCGGCGCGCACCACCCACCGCGAGGAAAACGACTGTTTCTCGCCGTTCTTGTGCGTCGCGTGATCCGGCTGGATCGCAATGGTTATTGGCATTGGGGGTATGGCTGAACCGCCGCGAACGAGACCGGGCGGCTCCAGGCACGGTGATGAAGTCGTTCGAAAAAATGACGTTGCGACGGGTAGAGATACGAAAGCAGCCACGGAACGGACAGCGCGACCAGCTGGCTGCGACGCAGCAGATACGACGCCGGGCTGGGCTGGATCGCCATGCGCCGCGCCTCTTCCCGATAGAAGCGCATCACGCGCGGGATCGACGGCCAGTCGCCCGAGTCCCACAGCATCTCTATCGTGTGGATCAGGAAGATGTTCGTGAACTTGTCGTGGATCCGTCGGCGCTCATCGTCGGTGCGCGGATAGCGCGCGGTCACGGCGACAGCGTATCCGGACGTGAACAGACGGTCGTAGAAGCGCGGGCCCTTCCGCCCTGCGGATCGCGTGATCGATTCCCCGTCCTGATGGTGAAAATAGGCGACCAGATCCGATTTGTAGAAGCGGTCGACGATGAGCGGGTACCAGAAGAGCGAAGGGAGCTCTTCGTACACGCAGTACTCAGGAAACCGCACGCCGTTCCGCTGGAGGAACTGGCGGTCCAGGATCTTCGGCCACGGCCATCCGATGGTGCGCAGCAGCGCCAGCCTCGTCACATCCGCTGCCGTGTACTCCCCTTCCGGCAGATTGAGCGCACCCGCGCGCATCCCGCGCGATGGCCTGATCGGTCCACCCTCGGGCGTGAAATGTTGCACGTTGAAATCGATGAAGTCGTACCCGCGCCCGCGCAGCTGTCGCAGCACCGGCACCACGGCGGGATTGATGTCGTCGTCTGCGTCCACGTACCAGACGAACTGTCCGGCGGCGAGATCGAGGCCGCAGTTTCGGGCGGCGCCCGGCCCTTTGTTCTCCTGACGCACCGCCGTACACGGAACGTGCATGCGTGACCGCCACTGGTCGAGGTACGCCGGCGTACCGTCGCTCGAGCCGTCGTCGACGAAGATCAACTCGACGTCCGGTTCGTTGATTCCTGCCAGAGTGGTCAGGAGGCGGTCGGCCTTGCCGGTCGAATTGAAAAACGGAACGATGATAGAGAGGAGCGGACTCATGCGTAGGCGTTGTTGAGACTAGCAAGAGGGGTGCCCGCAGCTTGCTCGACGTCGAGCAGATGGATGATCTTCGGCAGGAACCAGAGGTGCGCGCTGCGGCCTGACGCGGCCGCCCGTGCGGCGCGCGCCGCCACAGGAACCGCGGCGACTAACCGGCTGCGCGAGCGCGCGAGGCGCGACATCAACGCAACGGCGTCACGACGGATCTGCAGCGCCGAGTCCCGGCCCTGGCGTTTGCCGTCGAGCGGCACGCCGTTGAAGCGCGGATAGCGCCGCGCCAGCAGATCGGTGTGCAGCCGCCGATCGCGAACGAGGCCGAACGGCAGGCCGAGCAGGAATGACGCGAGCGGCGCGTCGAGGAACGGCAGCCACACCGCGGTGGCCACGTCGAGCATCGCGCACGGCGCCAGGGCGATCTCGCGGCGCATCCGCGACGCCGCAAAGAACGACGCGATCGGGTTCGGATCGTCCGCGTACTTCGCGGCTTCCTCGGCCACGCGGGAAACGGCCCGTTCGCGGCTGAAGCGGCGCCTCGCATCTGCGGTCAACAACGCGTTCAGTGCCGGCTCGATCACGTTCGCGTCGCCGAGGATGGTCTCCGCCACGTCGCGGACGCGATGGTCCGCGAACAGCGCGTTGAGGCGCGGCTCCAGCCGTCCGCTCTGTGAAAGCACGTCGCCGCCGAGGCCGTCGAAGAGCGTCGCCGGCGCGCGTTCGAAATGCCCGCGCAGCGGCAGGAACTGCACGTGCTCGTCGGCACAGAAACTCGTCAGCGCGTTCTTGTCGGATTCTGCGGCGACACGGTCCCCGCGCCTGGGCACGACGACGTGCGGCAACCCGAGACGCTCCGCCAGCGCCCGCGCCAGCGGCACATCGTCAGCCTGCGACGGCGGGTACGGCTCGACGGTCACCGCGCGATCGGGACGGCAGCCAGCCTCGCACAGCGCGAACAGGATGTGCCGGGAGTCGTGGCCGCCGCTCAAAGGCACGGCGACCGGTCCGGTGGTCGCATTCAGCCTTCGCTCGATGCTGTCCGCGAACATCGCCGCGAAGCGATCGATGGCATCGTCCCGCGACGCGTCCGACGCGACGGGCCGGGTCCAGCCCGAGCGCACGTGCACGTGCCCGTCGTTCCATTCGAGCGATCCACCGGGCGGAGCGGCGCGGATGCCGACAAATGGCGTGTCGTCGCCCACAAAGAAGCCGACCCGGAGAAACACCGCGAGCGCGGACTCGTCGAGATCGCGAGGCGCCCCGGTGCGCAGCAGCTCCTCTACGCTGGGAGAGATACGGATCGCGTATGGATCTGCCGCATAGAACAGCGGCTGGATGCCGAACCGGTCGGTCGAGGCGCAGAGTCGCGGCGCGTTCCACCTCCACCGCGCGAAGGCGCCGGCGCCGTCAAGTGCCTGGCCTGCTTCGAGAACCGGTGGGCCGTCCAACCGAAATCCATCGTCCCGCTTCGTGACGACGAGTGCCGGAGCGCGAGCCACGCGTCAGCTCATGCAACAGCCGTGACGGCCGGCTAGCACAGCTCTTGCTCAGGTCTCGGTATGACGTCCGCGCGCTCGGCCGCCCGCCAGTTGCTGGCCGGCACGATGACCAGGTACGTCCTTCTCGCGCTCAGTTTGGGAACCGGCATCTTCCTGATGCCGTTCACGGTCGGCCACCTCGGCAAGGCGCAGTACGGGCTGTGGATGCTCGTCGCCTCCGTTACGTACTACTTCAGCCTGCTCGACCTTGGATACGGCAACGGCGTCATGCGTCACATCGTTGACGCCGACGCTCGGGGCGACGTGGCCGGCGTCAACCGGG
>DASQHH010000863.1:0-9130 GCA_035632195.1 Vicinamibacterales bacterium | reverse complement strand
CATGTCGTCGAGCAGTTCCCGGGACGGCTCGTCCTCGACGACGATCGCGATATTCTGCATCGCGTCTCGAAATCGGCGCGGGATCGACGTCAGCGCGTCAGCGACGAGCCCTTCGAACCGTTCTCTTCGCACCAGTGGGCTTCTTCGTCGCCGCGCCGCGTGTGCGCGACACGACGGTCCGGAAGTACTCGCAGTCGTCGCGGACGGCGCATTGATCGCAGAGCGGCTTGGGCTTGCAGATCCTTCGTCCGTGGAGGATCAGCGCGTCGGACGTGCGGGTCCAGCGCGCTTTGGGCAGTGCGCGGCACAGCTGCTGTTCGACCGCTTCAGGATCGTCGCCCTCTGCGATGCCGATCCGGTTCGACACACGAAGAACGTGGCGGTCGACGGGTAGACCGGGCACGCCGAGCGCGTGGCCGAGGACCACATTGGCCGTCTTGCGTCCGACGCCCGGCAGCCCTACGAGCGCGTCCATGTCTGCCGGCACCTCGCCGCCGTACTGGTCGACGAGCGCCTGCGCCATGCCGAGCAGTGCTTTGGACTTGGCTCGAAAGAAGCCGGTGGAGTGGATCTGCGGCTCGAGATCCGCCGCCGTTGCTCGCGCGAGGCGCGCCGCAGTCGGATAGCGCCTGAACAGCGACGGCGTCACCATGTTGACGCGCGCGTCCGTCGATTGGGCAGACAGGATCGTCGCGACGAGCAGTTCGAACGGCGTGCGATAGTGCAGTTCCGTATCCGCGCCGGGGTGCTGGCCTTCGAGCGCGTCAAGGATCCGCCGCGTGTCCGCCGGCGTCTTCAATGAACCGGACCCGCTCCCTTGTTCCAGCCGACGTTGCTGTACGAGTCCGAGAAGACGCGCCAGTGCTCCTGCAGCGCGGCAATCAGATTCGGGACGAATTGAACGGGGACGACGACCTTCATGCGCACCGGCGCCCGAACGACGTGTTCCGATTCGGCTTCCTTGATCTCCTTGTCGGAGAGCGGCATCACCTCGCAGAAGGTGAGCGTGAAGTCGAACGGCGTATGCGCAATCGAACAGAAGTTCGAATACGTGCGGGGCGCGGTCGAGTTGTCGTCGGGGATGATGGTGAAGTTGATCTGCTTGGTCGACGGCGGCTGATCGGACATCCCGACAGTGTAAACCAGCCGCGGCCGCCGCCCGGAGCGGATCCCGCCTAGTACTTGCGCATGACGCCGACGACGACGCCCTGAATCTGGACCTGGTCAGGGTCGACGAAGATGGGCTGCATGGCGGCGTTGGCCGGCTGGAGGCGGATCCGGCCGCCCGGGTCGCGATAGAACTTCTTCAGGGTCACGTCGGATCCGCGGACGAGCGCGATGACCATCTCGCCGTTGTCAGCAGACTTGCGATCCTCGACGACCACGAAGTCGCCGTCGCGGATTTGCTCGTCGATCATCGAATCGCCCCGGACGCGAAGGACGTACGTATCGCGTTTACCGGCAAGGTCCTCGGGGACGGCGATCGTCTCGTTCGAAGCGACGGCCTCGATGGGCAGGCCGGCGGCGACGTAGCCAAGCAGCGGCAGTTCGACTGCCCGGACTCCAGTGCGGGTGGGCACCATCTCGACCGACCGGCTCCGGTTCCAGGCCCGCTTGATGAAGCCCTTGTCCTGAAGGTTCGTCAGGTGCTTGTGGACGGTGGCGAGCGAAGAGAGACCGAACCGGCGCCCGATTTCCTCGAGACTCGGGGCGTACCCGTGCTGGGCAATGAACTCGTTCAGGTAATCGAGGATCTCGCGCTGGCGCTTTGTGAGAGGCAGCATGCCGATCTCCTTGGTCGTCGTCGACCTTAGCAAAAGAAAGGCGAAACTGTCAATACAGCCGAGTCGGTGAGACTCTCTGTGAGAGGGCCATGAAACCGTGGAGTACTATCGACGCCCGTGCGGCTCCCGTTTCGGGTTCCGATTTCCGATTCGAAGCCCTTTGACTTGGTCGGTTTCGGCGAGAACAGCGTCGACCTGCTCACGGTCGTCGCGGAGCACCCCGCCCCCAACAGCAAACAGCGGGTCCAGCGGTTCGGCCGCCTGCCCGGTGGACAGATAGCGACTGCGCTGGCCACATGTGCCAGGCTGGGCTTTCGCACGCGCTACATCGGCAGCTTCGGCGCCGACGAACTTGGTGCTCTGTCCCGCTGCAGCCTCGACGAGGCGGGCGTCGACCTCACCGCGTCGCGCGTTGTCGCCGGGGCCACAAATCAGTTCGCGGTGATCCTCGTCGACGCACGGTCGGGTCAACGCTGTGTGCTGTGGGATCGTCATCCGGCGCTGACCATGGAACCCCCGGACCTGCCCCTTGACGCCGTCCGCTCGGGACGCATGCTCCTCGTGGACTGTAATGCCCCCGCCGCGGCCGCCCATGCAGCGCGGCAAGCGCGCGAGGCAGGGATTCCGACGGCGGTCGACGTCGAAAAGGTGCGGCCGGGGATCACCGAGCTGCTTCAGCACATCGACGCGATCATCGCCGCCGAAGAGTTTCCGCCGGCCTTGACAGGCCATGAACAGCTCGGAAAGTCGCTCGAGACCATTGGACGCGATTTCGGTGCGCGGCTGGTCTGCGCCACACTCGGTTCGAAGGGCAGCCTGGCGTGGTGCAACGGACGGGAAATCCGGACCTCGGCGTTCCCGGTCGACTGCGTCGATAGTACTGGCGCCGGCGATGCCTTTCGAGGCGCGTTCGCCAGCGCTTGCCTCCGCGCTCCAGACGGGGAACTGGAAGACGCGTTGACCTACGCGAACGCTGTTGCGGGGCTGAATTGCCGCGCACTGGGCGCCCGAGGCGGACTGCCGTCCGCCGCAGAAGTCGAGCAGCTTCTGCTGACGTTTCCAGGAATGTAACTTTTCCATAACGCCTCCGGTCTAATGAGGTGACGCCCAACCGATGGCATCATCTCTTGCGTGGACGGTCGGAGACGCCTTTGGCCCGTGGCAGGCCATGGCCACCATGGCGCGCGCTGAAGGCGCTGCCGTGCCGCTCAACGATCTCAGTGAAGCGGCGCTTGTCGAGGCCTGCGTAGCCGGGCGGCCCGGCGCGTTCGATCTCATCGTCGAGCGCCACCGCCGTCCGATTTATCAGCTCTGCTACCGGTTCGTCGGCAATCACGAAGACGCGAGCGACCTGTCACAGGAAGTCTTCCTGCGGGCGTATCGCGGCCTCCGGAGCTTCCGCGGCCAGGCGTCAATCGCCACGTGGCTGTACCGGATTAGCGTCAACGTCTGCCTCAACCGCGTCAGCGTGAAAACAACGCTGGATCGGGCGACGGCGTCGGTCGATGATCAGCCGCTGCTCGACGAGCGGAGCGACTCGCCGCCCGAACTGCTGCTCAGGGAGGAGCGCGCGGCGCAGGTGCGCGCGGCGATTGCGCAGCTGCCGAACAAGCAGCGCGCGACGCTGATCCTGCGGACGTATCACGAGATGTCGCACCAGGAGATCGCGGACGTGCTGGGCAGCTCGGTCGGCGCCGTCAAAGCCAATTTCTTTCATGCGCTCGGCAATTTGAAGAAGATTCTCGGGGAGATCTGACGGTGCACCTGCGCGAACAAGAATTTATCGATGTGGCGGACGGGGCGTTGAACGCGGCCGATCGCGGCCGTGTGGAGGACCACCTGGCATCGTGCGCGGCGTGCCGGCAGCAGCTCGCCGAGCTTCGTGGAACTCTTGTGTCGGTCGCGGCGGTAGACGTGCCCGAACCGTCGCCTCTGTTCTGGGAACACTTTTCGAGGCGTATCCACGAAGCCGTTGACGGCGAGTTGCAGCGGCCCCTCGGCCGCTCCTGGGTGCGCTGGCTGTTCCCGGCCGTTGCCGTGGCGGGACTACTGTTGTTCGTCGTCGCGCCCGGGCTGTGGCTCAGGATCGGTCAGCCTTCGCTGCCGTCGGTGGGGCAGCCTCGCGAGACGCTCGCCGACGTCACCGATCCGTCCCTGACGCTCGTCGCGGAGCTGACCGACGGCATCGGATGGGACTCGGAGCACGAAGCGGGGCTGGCGCCGCGCGGCAGCGCCGAGCACGCGGTCACGCATCTGAACGATCGTGAGCTGCGCGAGCTCCGGCGACTGCTGAAAGAAGAGCTGGCGCACCCGACGGACTGACCTGATAATTGGACGGATTCATGACTCGATTTCTACCCGTCGCGACGCTAGCGGCGGTCCTTGTATGTAGCGCGGTTCCGCGCGCCGTTCACGCGGGCCAGCGGCAGACGCGGCCGAACGCGCGCGCGGGAGCCGAGGGCATCGACGCTCCGGCAGTCACACCCGCTGAAATCCAGCGAATGTTCGACTCGTACGCGCTGATGCAGGCGCAGGACCAGCTGAAGATCACCGACGATCAGTTTCCGAAGTTCCTGCCTCGGTTCAAGGCGTTGCAGGACGTTCGCCGGCAGGGTCTGCAGCAGCGCACGCGCGTGCTGATGACCATTCGCCAGGCGTTCCAGAACGGACAGACCCCCGACGAGAGCCAGCTCCGCGACCTCCTCAAGCAGCTCGACGAGATCGACACGCGCACGAACGCCGACGTCAAGAAGGCGTACGATGCGATCGATCAGGTGCTGGACGTCCGCCAGCAGGCGAAGTTCCGCGTCTTCGAAGAGAACATGGAGCGCCGCAAGCTCGAGCTCGTCACGCGCGCGCGCCAGGCGAACCGTCCGAAGAACCAGCAGTGAGACGGTGCCTCGTCATAACCTGCCTCGCCGCGGCGACGATCGCCGCCGGTGGTCAGCGTTCTGTCGAAGTCTGGCGGCAGAAACTCGCCGCCATTACGGAGCAGGGTGACCATCCCGCGCCACGCGGAAGGCGGACCACCGTCACGCAGCGCGATCTCGACGCCTACCTTCGATACGATGCGCCGGGGCAGTTGCCGGCTGGCGTGGTGGAGCCCGCTGTCACCATTGTCGGCGACGGACGCGTGTCTGGCCGTGCCGTCGTCGATCTCGACGGTGTCCGCAAAGCGCGGAAGTCGACCGGCCTGCTGGATCCCATCAGTTATCTGACCGGACGCGTACCGGTGACGGCGAGCGGCGTCCTCAAGACCGGCAACGGCTCGGGCCAGTTCGTGCTCGAATCGACGACGGTCGGCGGCGTCCCGGTGCCGAAGCTGCTGTTGCAGGAGATCGTCAGCTATTACTCAAAGACTGCCGACAAACCCGCGGGCATCGGCCTCGACGATCCCTTTGCGCTGCCGGCCCGTATCCGAGAGATCCAGGTCCTGCGAGGCCAAGCCATAATCGTGCAATGAAGGACTCGGGACTCGCGACGCCCCTCCAGTACCTGAGGGGCGTCGGTCCCCGTCGCGCGGCCGATCTCGAACGCGCCGGACTTCTGACGATCGAGGACCTTCTGTACCGGTTTCCCATCCGATACGAGGATCGGAGCCGCCTTCAGAAAATCGCGACGCTCAAGCCGGGGCAGTCGGCGTCCATCACCGGCCGGATCCTCAGCTGCGGTCTGCGATCGACGCGGCGGCCGGGCTTCAAAATCTTCGAGGCGGCGGTTGCCGACGACAGCAGCACCATCCGTGTCGTGTGGCTGAATCAGCCGTTCCTGCGCGACATTTTCGCCACCGGACAGCACGTCGTCCTGTACGGACCGGTCGAGCTGCGCGGCAGCGTCAGCCTCCAGATGACCAATCCGCAGTACGAAATCCTCGACGACGAAGACGGTACGACGATTCATACCGGGCGCATCGTGCCGGTCTATGAGAAGACCGGTACCGTGACGCCGAAGATGCAGCGCCGGCTCGTCTTCGACGCCCTGCAGAAGCTGACCCCCGATTTGCCCGAGCATCTGCCCGATGCGATCCGCCTGCGGTTGAAGCTGCCGTCCCGCTACGCCGCGCTGCACGCCACGCACTTTCCACCGGAGGACGCGATGGTGGATGCGCTGAACCATTTCGAAACGCCCGCGCAGAAGCGCCTGATCTTCGAGGAGGCGTTTCTCTTTCAGATGGGCGTCATCGCGCGGCGGCGGACGGCGGAACTCGAGCCGAAGGCGGCGCCGGTCCGCGTGGACGATCGGATCCGTGATTCGGCCCGCAAGGTTCTGCCGTTCAAGCTGACGAACGGGCAGAAGCAGTCGCTGAAGGAAATCGTCGACGACCTGCAGCGGCCGCATCCGATGAACCGGCTGCTGCAGGGCGACGTCGGCGCCGGCAAGACGATCGTCGCCCTGCTGGCAGCGCTCGTCGAGATGGAGAACGGTCTGCAGGTCGCGTTCATGGCGCCGACCGAGATCCTCGCCGAGCAGCACTTCCTGAATATCGCGCGGCTGCTCGAGCCGTCGCGGTTCCGCGTCGGCTTGTTGACCGGCTCGACGCCTGCCGCGGCGCGCCGTGAGCTGCTGGCGGAAATCGAAGCCGGCGTCGTGCACCTCGTCGTCGGCACGCACGCGCTCGTCCAGGGCGACGTGGCCTTCAACGCGCTCGGCCTGGTCGTCATCGACGAGCAGCACAGGTTCGGTGTGCTGCAGCGTGCGACGCTGCGGACCAAGGGACTGCACCCCGACGTCCTCGTCATGACGGCGACACCGATTCCCCGGACGCTCGCGTTGACCGTGTACGGCGATCTCGACGTCTCCATGATCCGCGAGCTGCCGGCCGGGCGGCTGCCGATTCGAACGACGGCGAAGCCGGAGTCGCGCCGCGACGAGATCTATGCGTTCGTCCGGAAGCAGCTCGACGAGGGGCGGCAGGTCTACGTGATTTATCCCCTCGTCGAAGAATCGGCGAAGGTCGATCTCAAGGCGGCGACGGAGATGGCCGACACGCTGCAGGACACGGTTTTTCCGCAGTATCGCGTCGGCCTGCTGCACGGACGGATGAAGACCGACGCGAAGGACCGCGTAATGAAGGCCTTCGCGTCCGGCGACATCCAGATTCTCGTGTCGACGACCGTGGTCGAGGTCGGCATCGACGTGCCGAACGCCGGCGTGATGATCGTCGAGCACGCAGAGCGGTTCGGCCTGTCGCAGCTGCACCAGCTGCGCGGCCGCGTCGGCCGCGACCGGCATCAGTCGTACTGTTTTCTCGTCTATCAGTCGCCGATCTCCGACGAGGCGCGCGAGCGGCTGAAGGGGATGACGGAAACGACCGATGGCTTCGAGATTGCCGAGCGCGACCTGCTGCTGCGCGGTCCTGGCGACTTCTTCGGCACGCGCCAGGCGGGGATGCCGACGTTCCGCCTGATCGATCTCGTCCGTGACCGCGAGCTGCTGGACGCCGCACAGCGCGAAGCGTCCGCCTGGTTCGATACAACAAAGCCGAGCGCCGGATCGATCGGAAAGCTGATCGAAAACTGGGAAGAGCGTTTCAAGCTGATCGAAGTCGGATAGCCGCCGTCACGAAGGAGCGCGGGCTTTAACCGAGCGACATGCGGATCATCGCAGGATCGTTGAAAGGGAGACGGCTGAAAGGGCCGACGTGGGAAGGGCTGCGGCCGACGTCCGACAAGGTCCGTGAAACGCTGTTCAACATCCTCGCATCGCGCCCGAGCGGCATCGCCGGCGCGCGAGTGCTCGACGGCTACGCGGGCACAGGCGCGATCGGGATCGAGGCCCTCAGCCGCGGCGCGTCGCACGTGACGTTTGTCGAGCGCGATCGCCGCGCGCAGGCGTTGATTGCCGACAACCTCGTCCACTGCGGGATCGCGAACGGCTATGCTATTATCCGCGCCAGCGCGGATCGCGCGTTCGCCGGCCTGGTGAAGGCGTCGTCGGCGTTCGATGTCGTCGTGCTGGATCCGCCGTACGGCGAGCAGCCGGACGCCGGCGGTGGTTCGGTCCTGGCGCACGGCGGCATCCTCGTGCTCGAGCGCGCGTCGCGCGCTGCGGCGCCCGACGCGGTAGGCCCGCTGACGCGGACGCGCGACATCGTCTCGGGCGACTCGGCGCTCTCGTTTTACGCATGGCCACTTTAGCCGTCTACCCCGGATCGTTCGATCCGCTCACCAACGGCCACGTCGACATCATCACGCGCGGCGCGCGGCTCTTCGATCGCATCATCGTGGCGATCCTGGTCAACGCGGAGAAGGCGCCCCTGTTTTCCATGACGGAGCGCGTCGAGATCGCGCGCGAGGTGTTCAGGGATCAGAAAAACGTCGAGGTCGACACGTTCGACGGCCTGCTCGTGGACTACGTGGAGCGGCGCCAGGCGCAGGTAATCGTCCGCGGCCTGCGCGCCGTCTCGGACTTCGAGTTCGAGTTCCAGATGGCGCTGATGAACCGGCGCCTCAGTCCGAACGTGGAGACCGTGTTCATGATGCCGGCCGAGCAGTACACGTACATCAGCTCAAGGCTGATCAAGGAAGTGTTCTCGCTCGGGGGACGCGTGCACGGGCTCGTGCCCGACCTCGTGGAGCAGCGCCTCAGGCAGAAAGTGTAGGAACCCCAATGAAGCTGGCGGACCGGACGTCTCGTATCGCGACCTCTCCCACGATGAAAGTGACGGCGACCGTCGACCGGCTGCGGCGCGAAGGCGTGGAGGTCATCGATTTCGGGGCCGGCGAGCCGGACTTTCCGACGCCCGACTCCGTCAAGGGCGCGGCGCACAGGGCGCTCGATCAGGAATTCACGAAGTACACGCCGGTCGCCGGCATCGCGGAGTTGAAGCGCGCGATTGGCGATCGGTACCGCGCCGACTACGGCGTCGACTATAAAGACAACGAGATTATCGTCACGGCCGGCGGCAAGCAGGCGCTCTACAACGCGGCGATGACGCTGTTTGGCCCCGGCGACGAAGTGATCACGCACGCGCCGTACTGGCCGACGTTGACGGAGCAGATCAAGCTGGCCGAAGCGGCACCGGTGCTCGTGCGGACGCATCCGGAAGACGGTTTCGCGATCCATGCGAAGGCCATTCTCGAGGCCGTCACGCCGAGGACGCGCGGCATCATCGTCAACTCGCCGTGCAACCCGACCGGCGCGCTGATCGCAGAATCCGACCTGGCGGCGATTGCCGACACGGCGGCGCGGCAGAGCATCTGGATCATCCTGGACCTCTGCTACGAGAAGCTGATTTACGACGCGGTGCCGCACAATCTGCCCGGCGTCCTCGCGTCGAGATGCCGCGACCTGGCCGTCCTCTGCGGCTCCTCGTCCAAGGCGTACGCGATGACCGGCTGGCGCTG